>NZ_VRUX01000156.1:0-8240 GCF_008039885.1 Methylobacterium sp. WL103 | reverse complement strand
GGGCGACGGCGCTCGACGCGGGTCGCCGCTTTGCCGGCTACGCGCGCGCGCTCGACACCGTGGCCCCGCAACCGCGCCTGACCCAGCCGAAGCCGAAGCCGGACCCGGCCCTGTTCCCGCGCAGCCTCAGCGTCACCGAGATCGAGACGCTGGTCCGCGACCCCTACGCGATCTTCGCGCGCCACGTGCTCGGGCTCGATCCCTTGGAGGCGGTGGCGGAGCGGCCGGGCGCGGGCGACCGCGGCACGATGATCCACGCGATCTTCGGCCAGTTCGCCGAGCGCTATCCGGGCGCGCTGCCCGCCCCCGAGATCGCGTGGCAGCGGCTCAACCAGATCGCGGTCGACGCCTTCTCGGAGACGGCCAACACTTACCCCGAGCTCTACGCCGAGTGGTGGCCGCGCTACGAGCGCATGGCCGCGCTCTACCTGCCCTGGGAGATCGCGCGGCGGGCGACGCTCGCCCGCGTCGAGCCCGAGATCTTCGGCCGCTGGGCGATCCCGCTCGGGTCCGAGACCTTCACCCTGCGGGCGCGCGCCGACCGGATCGAGCGCGGGGCCGACGGCGCCTGCATCGTGGACTTCAAGACCGGCGCGCCGCCCTCCGCGCGGGAAATCTTCGCCGGCTTCTCGCCGCAGCTGACCCTGGAGGCGGCCATGCTGATGCACGGCGCCTTCGACGGCTTCCCGGCGGCGGACGCGGCGCCGGACCTGCTCTACGTCCACGCCTCCGGCGGGCGGAAGCCCTTCGTGCCGCTGGCGGTCAAGCCGCCCAAGGGCGATCCGCGCACCGTCCCCGAGATCGTCGAGGAGCACGCCACGCGCCTGAAGGGGCTCGTCGCCCGCTTCATGACGGGGCAGGCCGCCTACACCTCGCGGCCCTACCCGAAATACGCCAAGTCCTACGGCGACTACGACCACCTCGCCCGCGTCGGCGAATGGTCGCTCGGGGGTGACGGGGAAGGGTGATCCGATCGCCAACGGATCGATCCGGGATGCGGTTGTAGCAAACCCGGTTTCGGCAACCCTCGCCGTCATCCCGGGGCGCCGAAGGCGAGCCCGGGATCCAGAACCGCAGGTCGTGCTCGATCCTGCGCTGTCGGCGGCTCTGGATCCCGGGCTCTGCTGCGCAGCCCCGGGATGACGGCGAGGGAGCGGGACTGATCGCGTTTCGCTTCGATGAGACGTGTAATACCGAACCTCGGTGAGCCCGACTCATCGAGGTTCGGCCCCCGCGACTGCGGGGCGGCGGTCGTTCGCCGGACCTCATGGGTTCTGACCCATGAGACTTGGTATAAGCGACGTGAGGCGTCAGACCGGGGCCAACGCGGCGCGGGGGTCGTGTCGGGCGAGGCGGCCGAGCAGGTACTCGACCTCCGCCACCGCCCTCTTGCCGAGGGCGCCGCCGGGCTTGCGCTGGGCGGGCGAGGCGATCAGTCCGCGGCGCGCCATCACGTATTTGCGGACCGCCAGCCCGATGCCGGGCTGCTGCTCGTAGCGCAGCAGCGGCAGGTGGGCGTCGAACAGGTCGTGCGCGGCGTCGCGCTCGCCGGCAGCCGCAAGGCGGACCACGTCGGCGAGCATGTCGGGGAAGGCGTAGCCGGTCATCGCGCCGTCGGCGCCGCGCTCGGTCTCGAAATCGAGGAACAGGCCGCCGTTGCCGCACAGGATCGCGATGTGCCGCATCGCGCCGTCCGCCTCGAAGCCGCGGAGCGCCGAGATCTTCTCCAGCCCCGGCCAATCCTCGTGCTTGAGCATCATGCAGGCCGGGTTGTCGTTGACGATCCGGCGGATCACGCCCGGCGTCATCACCACGCTGAAGGTCAGCGGGTAATCCTGGATCACGAACGGCACGTCGGCGCCGATCGCCTCGGCGGCCTGCGCGTAATAGCCGACGATCTGGTCGTCGGTGCGGAGCGTGCTCGGCGGCGCGATCATCACGCCGGCCGCGCCCGCATCCATGGCGCTGCGGGCCAGCGACGCCATCGCGGCGAAGCCCGGCGCCGAGACGCCGACGATCACCGGCAGGCCCTCCGCCCGCACGATGAAGCGCCGGGCGACATCGAGCGCCTCGCCCTGATCGAGCTTACCCGCCTCGCCCATCACCCCGAGCACGGTGAGGCCGGTGGCGCCGTTTTCGGCGTAGAAGCCGGTCAGCCGGTCGATCGAGTCGACGTCGATGCGGCCGTCCGCATGGAACGGCGTCGGGGCGATCGGGAAGACGCCGCGTTCGGAGGCATCCAGGCGCATGGGGTTCGATCCTTCGTGACGGCGTCGCGCCGGGGGACGCGGAGGATAGACCGTCTCGGCGCCCGCGTCGCAGCCGCTCAGGGGATGCCGAGCGTCCGGATCAGCACGAGGCTGATGCCGATGAGTAAGAGGAGCGAGCCGGTGACGGCGGCGGTGACGCGGCCGCCGACGCGAGCGAGGATGCGCACGTCGACGCCGAGGCCGAGCGCCGCCATCGAGACGACGGTGAGGAGGCCGGCGAACCTCGTCATCGGCAGCGCGGCCGCGTCGGGGATCAGGCCGAGCGAGCGCAGGCTCGCCAGCACCAGGAAGCCGACGATGAACCACGGCACCAGCCGGGTCAGGCTCAGGCGGCCGGGCCTTGTCGCGGCGCCGCCGTCGGCCGGCAGCCACCGAGCGATGACGGAGAAGGCCAGCACCACCGGGCCGAGCATCAGCACGCGCACGAGCTTCACCAGGGTGCCGACCTGGGTGCTGACGAGGCTGACCGGCACGGTGGCCGCCAGCACCTGCGGCACCGCGTAGACGGTGAGGCCGGCGAGCACGCCGTACTGGTTGTCGGAGAGGTGGGCCAGCGGCACGAACAGCGGCAGCCCGAGCACCATCAGCACGCCGAGCACGGCAGTGAAGGCGATGGAGGCGGCGATGTCCTTGTTGTCGGCCCCGATCACCGGGGCGACGGCGGCGATCGCCGAGTTGCCGCAGATCGCGTTGCCGCAGGCGACGAGGATCGCCATCCGCGCCGGCAGCGCCAGCAGGCGGCAGATGCCGTAGCTCGCCGCGATCGTCAGGATCACGGTCCCGACGATGCCCGTGAGCAGCGCCGGCCCCGAGGCGACGATCGCCCCGAGGCTCAGGGAGGCGCCGAGCAGGGTCACGGCGAGCTCGAGCAGCTGCTTGGCACTGAAGGCGATTCCGCTGCGGAAGCGCGGACCCGGCACCCAGGCGCTGCGGACCGCGATGCCGAGCAGGATCGCGATCACCAGGGCCTCGATGTAGGGGTGATCCAGCGCGCGCTCCTCGGCGGCCTGGACGCCTAGGGCGATCCCGGTGATCGCGACGCAGACGAGGATGCCCGGCAGCAGCGCGAACGGGCCGGCGCCGGCGGTCGGCTCGGTGCGCGCGGATGTCGTCATCGGCTTCGAGTCAGCGCCCATGCGGCCTCTCGCTCGGCAGAATCCGCACCCCGAGGGGCGCTTGGGAAGGAACTTCCACGCCGAGGATCAGGCGGAGAAGAAGTCTTTCCTTATCGAGGAATCTTCGGAAGACGCAACCATTGATTCAGGCGCGCCCAAGCGCGACATCTTCCACCATGACCGCCCAGCTCGACCAACTCACGACAGCCTACGACCCCTTCGGCGAGCCGATGGAGATGTCGCGCGCCTGTGCAGACGCCAAGATCTCCGGAAAGTTCGGGAGCTACGGCGAGACGCGCCGCGCCGCGATTGTGTTCTGGGCGCTCGCGCTGCTGTTCGTGGGCGGCCGGATCTACCTGTCCGAGCAGACGCCGTCACACGGAGCGGTCGCGGAAGCGACATCGATGACCCTTCCGGGGACGGCCCTTCGCTGAACCGGTCCGCGTCGGCGGGACGCCTTCAGTAGGCGTCCGCGAGATAGGCGGCGATCGCTTTGCCGTCCGCCTCGTCGATCGGGGCGTGATAGACCTTGATCATCTTGGTCACCTCAGCATCCCAGAACGCCTTACCTTTGCCCGGCGGCTGCATCGCGATGTAGTCGGTCGAATGGCAGGTGAGGCAATTGCCCTGCGCCGCCGTGCGGCCGGCCTCTTGGCCTGCGCTCGAACGCAATTCGGAATAGGCATCCGGCAACGCGTAATCCAGCGGCGCGGCCGTCGTTGCGCCCGCCCAAAGCGAGACCATAAGTACGATGTGGCAGCGAATGGACATCGATTCCCCCTCTCAGGCCGCTTGAATGCGGGTGGTCTCGACGACGTTGCGCATGTAGCCCGGCGGGTTCCACTGCGGCTCCATCGGCTGGCCTGCGCCATCCTTGGCTGTCGCGCGCACACGAATGGCATGCATGCCGGCACCGAGTTCGGTGGTCGCCGTCCAAGTCCTGAACGCGTAGCGGCCGAGATCCTGTCCGAGCTCGGTCGGTATCCAGGTGCGGCCGTCGTCCGTCGAGAGTTCGACGCGCGCGACGCCGGAGCCGCCGTCGAAGGCGATGCCGCGAAGCGATGTCGGCCCGGCCTTGACCTTGGCGCCGTCGTTTAGGTTCGTCACGAACGAGCGCACGTTCAACCGCGCGATCGGCACCGTGGCCGCAGGCGCCTTGCCCGGCTCGGTGCAGGCGCACGGCGTGTCCGGGATCCGGTAGGCGGACTTCATCCAGAAGCCCTCGAACGGTCGGTCGAGCACGGTGATCGCGCCGAGGTGCTTCACCCAGTACGTGCCGTAGAATCCCGGCACCACGAGGCGTACCGGAAAGCCGTTGAGAAAGGGCAGGTCCTGACCGTTCATGCCCCAAGCCAGCATCACCTCGCCGGAGCGGGCGTGATCGACGGTCAACGCCTTCACGAAGTCCGGGGTCTCGGGAATCACCGGGCCATCGAGGCCGTCGAAGGCGACCTGCACCGCGCCGGCTTTCATGCCAGCCGCGTCGAGCACCGCCTTCAACGACACGCCGGTCCAGCGGGCGTTGCCCATGGCGCCGTTGCCGAGCTGGCCGCCTGCGACGCGTGGCTCGACGAAGCCGCGGGAATTGCCGGAGCATTGGTTCACCGCGACAACCTCCATCGGCGCCATGCGCTTGAGGTCGGCAAGCGACAGCGCGACCGGGCGCTCGACATGGCCCTTGATCTCCAGTCGGTACGTCTCCGGGTCGATCGCGAGTGGGAGGTCGGCCAAGTGGTAGCGCACGAAGAAGGCGTCGTTGGGCGTGATCGCACCCTCGTCGAACACCGAGAACGGCGTTTCGAGTTGCGGCGGGCGGCTGGTGAGCTGGATCAGCGGGCGTTTGCCCGGATAGCGGACGAGGGCGCGCGCGCCGTTGCCGAAGGGCAGGGCGATCCGGTCCTCGGCGGCGGCGCGGAAGGGAAGCCCCGCGCCGATCGCCGCGAGCCCGGCCCGCATCAGCACCTGTCGCCTGTCGAGACCGGCCATGGCATCCTCCCGTCGCGACGTCCGTCCCGGATCGGGCGGCGGCGTCTTTGCGGAAGGTTATAGCATCGCGGGCCTGTAAAACCCCCGGCACCGGCCATGCGGCGCCGAAGCTTCGTGCGGTCTGTCAGGCGGCGGGCACCGTCCGGTCACTTCAGCCGGGCGGCGGCCCAGGCGATGTGGTCGTCCATGAAGCTGGAGATGAAGAAGTAGGAGTGGTCGTAGCCCTCGCGCATGTTCAGGGTGAGCGCGATGCCGGCCTTCTTGCAGGCCTCTTCCAGCAGCCACGGCCGCAGGCCGTCGTCGAGGAAGCTGTCGGCGGTGCCCTGGTCCACCAGGAGCTCGGGGAAGCGGTGTCCGTCCTCGATCAGCGCGGTGGCGTCGTGGGCGCGCCAGGCCGCGGTGTCCGCGCCGAGATACTTCTCGAAGGCCGGCTTCGACCAGCCCGCCGTGGAGGGCTGGGCGATCGGTGCGAAGGCCGAGCAGGACTTGAAGCGGTCGGGATAGGTCAGCGCGATGGTGAGCGCGCCGTGGCCGCCCATCGAGTGGCCGACGATGCCCTGGCGGCTCATGTCCGCGGGGAAGTTCTTCGCGATCAGCGCCGGAAGCTCTTCGGTGACGTAGCTCCACATCCGGTAGTTCGCGGAATAGGGAGCTTCCGTCGCGTCGAGGTAGAAGCCCGCGCCGGAGCCGAACTGCCAGTTGCCGGCCTCGTCGGGGATGCCCTCGCCGCGGGGCGAGGTGTCCGGCGCGACGACGATCACGCCGTGGCGGGCGGCGGCCTGCCGGTACTCGCCCTTGTCCATGACGTTGGCGTGGGTGCAGGTCAGCCCCGAAAGGTACCACAGCACCGGCACCGGGCCGTCCTTGGCCTGCGGCGGCACGAAGACCGCGAAGGTCATCGGGCAGGCGGTGGTCTTTGCGTCGTGCCGGTACACGCCCTGGACGCCACCATGCGAGAGGGCCTTCGAGACGGTTTCCATGGGGTGATCTCCTGATCGGGACGGTCGGGCGGGCATGTCCCTCCCCCCTCGAGGGGGGAGGGCGTACGCGTCGTGGCCTAGTAAATCACCACCGAGCGGATCGACTTGCCCTCGTGCATCAGGTCGAAGCCGTGGTTGATCTGGTCGAGCGGCATGGTGTGGGTGATCAGGTCGTCGATGTTGATCTTGCCCTCCATGTACCAGTCGACGATCTTCGGCACGTCGGTGCGGCCCCGCGCCCCGCCGAAGGCCGAGCCCTTCCAGACGCGGCCGGTGACGAGCTGGAACGGACGGGTCGAGATCTCCTTGCCGGCTTCCGCCACGCCGATGACGATCGACTCGCCCCAGCCGCGGTGGCAGCACTCGAGCGCCTGGCGCATCACGTTGACGTTGCCGGTGCAGTCGAACGAGAAGTCGGCGCCGCCGCCGGTCGCGTCGAGGATCGCGGCCACGACGTGGTCGTTGCCGACTTCCTTCGGGTTGATGAAGTGCGTCATCCCGAACTTCTTCGCCATCTCCTGCTTGTCGGGGTTGATGTCGACGCCGATGATCTTGTCGGCGCCCACCATCCGCGCGGCCTGGAGCACGTTGAGGCCGATGCCGCCGAGGCCGAACACCACGACGTTGGCGCCGGGCCAGACCTTCGCGGTGTAGATCACCGCGCCGATGCCGGTGGTGACGCCGCAGCCGATGTAGCAGACCTTGTCGAAGGGGGCGTCCTCACGGATCTTCGCGAGTGCGATCGCCGGGAGCACGGTGAAGTTCGAGAAGGTCGAGCAGCCCATGTAGTGGAACAGGGTGTCGGACCCGCCCGGGCTGCCGCCGGTGGAGACGCAGGAGAAGCGCGAGGTGCCGTCCGGCATCACGCCCTGGCCCTGCGTCGCGCGGATCGCGGTGCAGAGGTTGGTGCGCTGCGACAGGCACGACTTACAGCCGCGACATTCCGGCGTGTAGAGCGGGATCACGTGGTCGCCGACCTTCAGGTCGGTGACGCCGGCGCCGACCTCGCGGACGATGCCCGCGCCCTCGTGGCCGAGGATCGCCGGGAACTTGCCCTCCGAATCGAGGCCCGAGAGGGTGTAGGCGTCGGTGTGGCAGATGCCGGTGGCCATCACCTCGACGAGCACTTCGCCGGCCTTGGGCCCCTCGATGTCGATGGTCTCGATGGTGAGCGGCTTCTTCGCCTCCCACGCCACGGCTGCGCGCGTCTTCATGTCGGATTTCCCTGTGCCTGAACGATCACGGACGGCGTCGACAGGCGACGGCGCTTCGGCTCGCTCCGACCCTCGGCGTTCCCGTGACGAGAATCCGGCGGCGGCGATCCGAACGGCCCGAAATACGGGATGCCTGATGCTGGTTCTCGCGCGCCGACGCAACCGCCATTTCCGCAGGGGCCGCCCGCATGGGGCGCGGGCCGCCGCGAGATCCCCCTAGCCGCCTCAGGCTGCGGCGAGCCCGAGCCCGGCCAAAGCCTCGGCGATCTCGTCCTCGCTCAAGGTCCGGATCACCGGGCCGGAGGTCCAGACCAGCATCGGCCGGATCGCGTGGTCCGGGTAGATCCGCGCGAGCAGCCGGGCGTAGAGGGCGATCTGCGCCGTCTCGGGGCGCGGCGGCGGCGCGCCCTCGTCCGGCGGGCGTCCGGTCTTGAAGTCGGCGAGCCGCACGATGCCGTCGGCGACCGCGAGGCGGTCGATGCGGCCGAAGACCGGCCGCTCGACGCCCTCCACCACCACCCGCCCCGACAGGCTGACCTCGGCGCGCGCATCGCGGGCGAAGAGCGGCGCGAGGTCGGGCGTCTCGATCAGGTCGAGGGCCGCCCGCACGACGTTCGCGCGAGCAGGGCGCGGGAAGGCGGGCGCGCGGGCGGCCACGAACGCCGTCGCTGCCGG
>NZ_VRUX01000155.1:0-8312 GCF_008039885.1 Methylobacterium sp. WL103 | reverse complement strand
GGTCGAGGGCGAGCCGCCGCTCGGACCCGACCCGCGTGATCCGGGCGCCGCCCTGCGCGCCGATGGTTTCGCCGGCGGAGAAATCGAGGCGGGCGTTCCACGCATCCAGCGTCCCGCGCCCGTCGAGGTCGAGGTCGACCGGCGGGGCGCCGGGCATGTTTAGGCCCTTGGAGAGCAGGCCGCCGGCCGGCTCGTTCAGGGCCGCCTTCACCTCCAGGCGCTCGCCCTGCGGCACGAACAGCAGCTTGAGGCCGAACCGGCCGCCGGCATCCTGGCGCTGCACCGCGGCGTCGAGGTCGAGCCCTTCGGACGGCGCGCCGAGTTTCGCCCGGCCCTTGGCCGAGAGCCGCGCCGGCTGGCCGGCGATGCCCTCGCCGAGCACGAGGTCGGCCAGGGAGAAGTTCTTGATCTCGACCTTGACCGGAAGGTCCGGCAGCAGGGTTCCGTCGGGCTCCGGCGTCGCGACGACGGCGGCGGGCACCGGGCGCCGCAGCACGTCGAGCCTGCCGACCTCGAGGGTGTCGACCTCGAGCCGGCCGGACAGGAGCGCGAGGCGCCGCCAGACGATGCGCGCCCGGTCGAGCTTGAGCCAGACTCCGTCGCGGTCGCTGATCGCCACGTCGCGGATGACGGCGTCGGACGACAGCGCGCCGTCGACCGCGCCGATGGCGACGCGCGACGACGGGGTCGAGAGCGCCCGCGAGAGCAGGCCGCCGAGCACGGTCTTCTCGGCCTCGTCCGCGGCGTGGGTGACGGCTGCGGGAGCGGAAAGCCCGACGACGAGGAGCGAGGCGGCGAGCGCGACGCGCGTTCCGCCCTGCCCCACGGGACGGCGGATCCCTGCACGGCGCAACGCCGCCGGACCGAGCGCGGGCCCCCTCTCCCGGCCGGGAGAGGGTCGGGGTGAGGGATGAGAAGTGTCCGGAGCGGTCACGCCCCTCGCCCCAGCCCCCTCCCCCTGGGAGAAGGCGCCGCGTCGCGTGTCCCAGATTCCCATCAGAACGACTGCCCGAGGCTGATGTAGAGCGCGACCGGGCGCTCGTGGTTGCCCTTGATCCGGTCGAGCGGGAGGGCGACGTCGACGCGGATCGGGCCGATGCCGGTGTAGTAGCGAAGCCCGAGGCCCACCGCGGTGCGGATGCGTTCGTCGAAGTCGGGGAGCGAGCCGGCGAACGCGGTGCCGGCATCGAAGAACGGCACCACGCCGATCGTGTCGGTGATCTTGATCCGGGCCTCGAACGAGGCTTCCAGCAGGCTCCGGCCGCCGACCGGCAGGTTGAACGGCCCGCGCGGCCCGAGCGTGCGATAGGGGAAGCCGCGCACCGAGCCGCCGCCGCCGGCGAAGAACCGGATGTTGGCCGGGATGTCCTCCAGGCTGGCGCCGGAGATCGAGCCGAAGCCGAGGCGGCCGGCGAGGATGTAGCGCGCCTCGTCGTCCAGCGCGTAGTAGGTCGAGCCCTGCGCCTTGGCGACGAAGATCGACGGATCGGAGCCGAGGAAGCCGGCATAGGGCGTCGCCGAGGCGGTGAGCCGGACACCCTTGGTCGGGTCGAGCAGGTTGTCGGTGGAATCGTAGGACACCGAGACCGGGATGCCGACCAGGCGGTAGTCGACCTTGCCCAGCGCGTCCTGGGCGCGGCCCGCCTGCCCCTCGACGCCGACCTGCGCGTAGAACGTGTCCGAGAAGCGGTGGCGGACGCCGAGCGTCCCGCCGGCGGCGTCGGCGACGTAGCTCTGCTGCGCCTCGCGGCCGGCGAAGAGGTTGGCGATCAGGTCGTTGCGGGTGCCCCAGAGCGCCGGCTTGACGAAGGTGGCCGACAAGCGCCCGCCGAGCCCGTTCGACTCGATGCCGGCGAGCTTGCGCTGCGTCGCGTAGAGGTCGTTGCCGAGGTAGAACAGGTCGGCGTCGAGGCGGATGGTCTCGCCGCCGCCGAACAGGTTGCGGTTGGCGTAGGTCGCCCGGATGCCGGGGCCGTCGACGGTGGAGTAGCGCGCCGAGACGCCGATCAGGTTGCGGTCGCGCTCGGTCACGTCGACGAAGATCGGCAGGTTGCCCTGCCCGTCCAGCGCCTCGCCCTCGCGCACCCGCACCGAGCCGAGGCCTTCGACCTTCACCAGCGCCCGCCGCATGTCGGAGAGCGCCTTGGGCGAGTACGGGTCGCCCGGCTCCGCGTAGATGAAGGAGCGCACCACCGCCGGGTCGATGTCCTTCGTGCCGCGCACGGCGACCGCGCCGAGGCCGGCGCGCGGGCCGGGGTCGACGGTGAAGGTCACGTCCATGACGTGGGCGGCGTCGTCCACGACGGGATCGCGCGACACCACCTTGGCGAAGGGGTGGCCGCGCTCGCGGAAGCGGTCGACGATCTTCGCCTCGCGGGCGAGCACCAGGCTGGAGCGCGCCGGGGTGTCGTCGTCGACCCGGGTGAAGCGCGGCGGCAGCACGTCTTCGGGGAAGGCCTGCCCCTGCGGATCGCGGACAGTGACGGTGCGGATCGTGTAGAGCGGCCCGGCATCGACCGCGATGCGGACCGGGACCAGGGCGCGGGCGCGCTCGGATTCCGCGGCGCGGGCGGCGGCGATCAGCGAGGCCTCGCCGCCGAGCACCACCTCCTCGATCCGCACGGTGACGCGGCCGGCGTAGTAGCCGTAGCCGGAGAGCGCGTCGGGCAGGCGCCGGATGTCGGCCTCGGCGCGGCGCACCAACCCCTCCCCGTCCGGCGGCGGCTCGCGGCGCAGGCGGTGCAGGGTCGAGGTGTCCTCCAGCGTCTTCTCCAGGTCCGAATCGTCGGTGCCCTGGATCTTGAGCGCGTAGGGCAGCGCCGCGGCGCTCGGGGCCAGGGGTTCCTCCTCGGAGCCGAACAGCCCGAACAGGTCGAAGGCCGCGGCCGGCGCGGCGGACAGCGACAGGCCGGCGGCGACGATGGAGCTGAGGACGGCGCCGGCCCGAGCGCCGTCGCGCGTGCCGTTCCGAACGCGCGGTCGGTCCCGGTTGCGTCGCGTCACGCCCGGCGGCCGGCCGTGCGCTGCAGGTTCGCGGCGTGCGAACGATCCGTCGCGATCATTTCGAAGTCCCCCCGTTGCCGCGATGCCGATCATGCCACGGCAGGCCTTAAGGAAGGCCGCCGCCGGTCCCCCGCCCGAGCCGGATCCGGGGTCGATCGGGCGCGGGGTCGATCGCCAGGACCCCATCGCGCACGCGGTCGAGCCTATCTGCCCGGGCCGGCTGCGGCAACCTTCGGCGGGCGCCGCGACGGTCGGCGCCACCGTTGGCCGCACTCTTGTCAGACGCCCGGGCGCGACCTACCTCTGCGACTGCGTCGATGCTTGCCGGCCGCCGCCGGGTTGCTCCGCCCGCTGTCCCTTTAGCCTCTTGCAAGGGCGTTGCTTCGACTGACATTCCATCTCGACATCCATACTCCCTCGCCCATCCCCACGCGTGGACAGCCGCTCGGGCCGGCGGGGTCAACACATCTGATACGACGGAGGTAGGCGCCATGAGCACGGGCACCGTGAAGTGGTTCAACGAGACCAAGGGTTACGGCTTTATCCAGCCGGATGACGGCGGCAAAGACGTGTTCGTCCACATCTCGGCAGTCGAGCGCGCCGGCATGCGCAACCTGATCGAGGGCCAGAAGCTCTCCTACGAGATCGAGAACGACAAGCGCACCGGCAAGCAGTCGGCCGGGAACCTCCAGGCTGCCTGATCCGACGGACGACGCCTCCGGACTTGAAGTCCGGGGGCGTCAACCTAGTCACTTGCTGTCACGGCGCTGCGGCATTTCCGCATCCGTGGCTGGATTTGGGTGGCGCGACGACGATTTCCGCGCTTCGTCACGATTTCCCGATGACGTCCAGGTTGCATGCCGGCAAGCGCTCGGTCATTGGCTTTTTCGATCCGCCGCAGGGCGGAAGACGCTTTGCTGCAGGGCCCGTTCCCCCGGCCCCGTCCCACGGATTGATCCGGCGCGGACGCTCCCGAAACCCCGAAGTGAGACACCGTACGAGAAAGGTCAGATGAGCGCATTCGACTATCGCAATTTCGACGACCGCCGTCAGCATTCCGCAGCCGCCAAGGCTGCCCTGCTCGCCAAGTTCAAGGCGCGCCCCCCGGCCGACGACCCCGAGATGATCGCCAAGGCCAAGGCCCGCGCCGAGCTCGTCCAGGCCCGCGAAACCCGCACCCGTGAGCGCGAGGCCGCCCGCATCGCCGCCGAGAAGCAGGCCGCGGAAGAGAAGCGCGCCCGCGAGGAGGCCGAGCTTTCCGCTCAGATCGCCCGCGAGGCCGCCGAGGCCGCCGCGCTGCAGGAGCGCAAAGCCTCCGAGCTCGCCGCGAAGAAGGAACTTCGCGATGCCCGCTACGCCGCCCGCAAGGCCAAGGTGAAGACCAAGCGCTGAATCCCGGACGCGCCAGCGCATCCGGCCGCCACACGACGCCGTCCGTTAGCCGCGGACGGCGTTGCCGTTTTCCGAGGAGGGCAAGCCGCCCTGTCCGTGGATGCCGAAGGAAAATCATGATCGCGCGGGACGTCCGACATCGTGCGCGCTGGGCCGCGATCTGCTTCACCGTCCTGCTCGTGACGCCGGCCCACGCGGAGCCTGACGACCGGATCGCCGCCTGCGACACGCTCGTCTCGCTGCGCCTTCTCGCGACGGCCAATCCCGATCGCGCGGCCGCCCTCGCCGCGGCCGCCGGCCGGCCCGGATGCAAGGCAGTCTCCCGCGCGGACGTCGGGGCCGTCGAGCATCGCGCGATGATCGGTGGCGCGCCGTTCGAATGCCTCGCCGTGAAAGGCGAGTCGGCCTGCCTCTGGGTCCAGCCTTAGTGACCAGACATTCGGATGGTCGAAGCCACGGCTCGCCGTGGCGGCGAGCGCATCGGGGGCTCGGGCCGAACCGCCGATCCGGCTTCGAGGACGCCGCCGGCATGCGCTGGTCGAAGCCGATGACTTCAACACGCAAGCATCGCCGGCGCCGTCGCCGACGCGATTCCGGGCGTCAGGCGCTCAGCGGCGCGCCGATGCGGGCGCGGAGCTGGAGCCGCAGGTTCTCGTTGGCCAGGTTCTCGTGGGCGTTGCCCTCGGCGTCGAGGGCCGACATCAAGCGGAGGAGTTGGCTGATCGGCGTGGCGCGGCTCTGGACCGCCTCCGCGATCCGCTCGTGGAGGGGCCTGTCGATGCAGGGGATCCAGGTCTGTACGCTGGTCTCGGCCGTCTGTTGCATGATCCGCCCCGTCCTCAGAAGGATCCCAGGAAGTTCCGGCGGGGTGGCTACGCCTTTCGCGCCGCCGGCGCCAGCCTTATCGCGCGCTGTCCGTAGCCGGCGCGAGACTGCGTCGCATCCCGGCCACACGCATGCCAGGAATGCGGGGACAAGAGTGGGCAAGCTGGCGAATCACCCGTCGCCGGGCTTGCGTTTCGCCAGGGGCGAGGCCTCGAAATCCGCGAGCAGATGCTCCGGGCTGCGGTAGATCGCGATGCAGCCGGCGGCCCGCAGGTCGGCCTCGGGGAAGCCGCCGCACAGGAGCCCGATCGTGGCGAGCCCGGCCTTGCCGGCGGCCTGCGCGTCGTAGGGCGTGTCGCCCAAAACCACGATCTCGCTGCGATCGACGTCGTCGAGCCGCTTCAGCGCCGCCTGGAAGATGTCCGGATGGGGCTTCGAGCGCTCGGCGTCGTCCGAGCTGGTGGCCGCGTCGACGAGGTCCTCGATGCCGAGCACCTTCTGGTAGTGCTCGACCTCGCTACGCTTGCCCGAGGAGGCCAGCGCGATGGTCGTGCCGTCGGCGCGAAGCCGCTCGAACAGGGCGCGCACCCCCGGAAACGGCTTCACCCGGTCGCGGTAGTCCCGCTTGAACAGGTCGGAGCGGTAGGCCTCGATCGTCTCGCCCTGGTCGCGAAGCTGCGCCTCCGACAGGAAGACCGGCATCAGCTCGTCGCCGCCCTTGCCGATCTGGCTGCGGACCTCGGCGAAGTCGGTCTCCACGCCGAAGTGGCGGAAGGCCTCGACCCAGGCTTCCGCGTGGAGGTCGACGCTGTCGAGCAGCGTCCCGTCGATGTCGAAGATCGCGGCTTTCATCGGATCAGCGCGGAATCGGGACGAGGCGCAAGCCGTCGTCGGGCAGCAGGTTGCGGGTGGGGCCCCCGGTCTGCTGGCCGCGGCCCTGCTGATAGTAGGGCAGCTCCGGCCGCCGGTCGTTGTCGCCGCCGGAATCGTAGGCCCAGGCCGGCTGCCAGGGCGCGCGCCCGCCGACGGTGATCGGCACGGTCTCACCGAGGGGACCCGCCGCCGGACGGTCGCGGTAGACCTGCGCCTGCGCGGTGGCCGGGACGGCGAGCAGGGCGAGGAGAAGGCCGGCTGTGCGGAGTGTCATCGGATCCTCGTGACGGAACGGGCGGCGCGCGCGCGGCGCGCTCGCGCCTTCACCGGCAAATGCGTCTCGTCGGACAACGGTACAGCTTCGCCCCCGTTCCACGCCGCGTGTCGGAGCCTCAGCCCGCCGGAGCGTCGGTGCGCGGGTGGACGCGCCAGACGTAGACGCACAGGATCGCCACCGGCACGCCGAGCAGCGCCGTGCCGACGAAGAACCAGGCGAAGCCGACATCCTCGATGATGAAGCCGGAGGCGCCGGCGAGCAGGCTGCCGGGGAGCGCACAGAGCGAGGTGAGCAGCGCGTACTGGCTCGCTGCGTGCTCGCTTGAGGCCAGCGACGACATGTAGGTGATCAGCACGATCGAGGCGAAGGCGTAGGCGAAGCTGTCGATGCTGACGGCGGCGGCGAAGGTCCAGAACGCCCCGCCCCCGTCGCCGCCGTGGATCGCGAGGTAGGCGAGCGCGAGGTGCGAGGCCGAGCCGAACACGGTGCCGGCGACGAGGCTCGCCAGGATGCCGATCCGCGGCACCACGAAGCTCGCCAGGAACGTGCCGGAGAGCGCGACGCCGAAGCCGAACAGCTTGGTCACCGTGGCGATGTCGGTGTTGGAGTAGTGCAGGCTCTTGAACAGCGGCATCGCCATCGCGCTCGACACGTAGCCGGGCATGCGGAAGCCCGCGACCATCACGAGGATCGGCACCGCCATCGGCCCGAGCCGCGTGATCAGCTCGCGGATCGGCGCGATCACGGTCTCGACGAAGCCGGCGCGGGCTTGGGAATTGACATGGGCGGCGTTCCGATCGGATTCCGGCTCCGGCGCCATCAGCGCCGCGATCATGCCAGGCGCCATCAGCACGGCCATGCACAGGTAGGCGGCGCGCCAGCCGTAGGCGTCGGAGAGGTAGAGCGCGCCGGCGCCGGCCGCGAGGTTGCCGACCCGCCAGCCGACCTCGGCGAAGGACGACATCAGCGCCTGCCGCTCGGCCGGCGCCACGGTGATGCGCCAGCCGTCGATCACCACGTCCTGCGTCGCGCCGGCGAATCCCAGCGCCAGCGAGAACACCACCGTCCAGGCGAGCCAATGCGCCGGGTCGCCGAAGGCGATGCCGGAAAGCGTCAGCGCCACGCCGGCTTGCGTGGCGACGATCCAGCCGCGCCGCCGGCCGAGCCAGCGCCCGAGGATGGGGGCGTCGTAGCGATCGAGGAACGGGGCCCAGAGGAACTTGAACTTGTAGGCCAGCGTCAGCTCGCTCAGCAGCCCGAGGATGCCGATCGGCACCTTGGCCTCCGCGAGCCAGGCCGACTGCGTGACGTAGACCAGCAGGAACGGAATCCCGGAGCTGAAGCCGAGCCCGAGCATCGCTGCGATGCGCCGGTCGGCGAGGTGGCTCAGAAAGGACGGCTTGGCGGATGCGGGCGCGGCGGCCCCGCTCCCGGCGACGGCGTCTGGCATGCGGACCAAAACCCTGCTCTCGGAAAGACGCGAACCCGTCCCGCGCGGCCGAAGCACCGGGTATCCCGCATCCGACGCCGTCCGAGAAGGGCGAGGACGGCGACAAGAGCCCTTCGAACGATCAAGAGCCGTTCGAACGACAAGGGCCCTTCGAACGGCGAGAGCCCGCCCCTCGGGCGAGGGACGGGCTCTTGCGGTCGACGTCGAAGGGCCGTGCGGCGCCTCAGTGCAGGCTGGCGCCCGTGGCGGCGCGGGCGGATTTCGGCTTGGCGGCGAGGCCGGCGGCGGCGAGCGCCTTCGGAGTCTTGGGGGCCGCCGTCTTGGAAGCGGGGGTCTTGGGGGCTGACGTCTTGGAGGCCGAAGCCTTGGTCGCGGTTGTCTTGGCAGATATTGTCTTGGCAACCGGCTTCGCGGCGACCTCGGCGGGCTTCGCGACGGCCTTGGCGCGGCTGGCGCGGGGCTTGAGGGTCTTGGCCGGGCTCGGCGCCAGGC
>NZ_VRUX01000154.1:0-8317 GCF_008039885.1 Methylobacterium sp. WL103 | reverse complement strand
TCAGGCTGTCGGCGCCGCCCACATTCCCGGCGCCGACAGCCTGAAGACCGCAGCGCAGTTCCTGCTATTCCACGCCCCCGCCATCCTGGCCCTTGCCGGCCTCGCCGCCGTCGGCGCGACCCATGCCGTGGCCACGCGGATCGCCGCCTTCGCGCTCGTGCTCGGCCTCGCGCTGTTCTCCGGCGACCTGGCGATTCGCGCGCTGGCGCAGCGGCCGCTGTTTCCGATGGCCGCGCCGTCGGGCGGCATCCTGCTGATGCTGGGCTGGGCGTCGGCGGCCGTCGCGGCGTTCCTGCCCGTCAGGCGTTAAAACGGTCGCGTGGCCGGCGGACCCGTGCCGGATCGATCGAAACACCCATTCGGACTGCGAGGCACGATGCCGAAATCCGAGAAGCAGAAGATGATCGCGGGCGAGTTGTACCGCGCGGGCGATCCCGAGCTTCAGGCAGATGCGGCGGTCAACAAGGCATGGCTCGTGCGCTACAACGCAGCGCTGGCCGCATCGCCTGCGGAGCGGCGCGTACTGCTGATGGAGCATTTCGGCGGCGTCGGGGCAGGGGTCGTCGTCCGGCCGCCGTTCCATTGCGACTACGGCTACAACATCACGCTCGGCGCCGACGTGTTCCTGAATTTCGGCTGCATCGTCCTCGACGTGGTCGCGGTGACGATCGGGGACGGCACACAGGTCGGTCCCGGCGTTCAGATCCTGACTGCCGACCACCCGCGCGATGCCGAGACTCGCCGATCGGGCCTCGAATTCGGGCGCCCGATCGCGATCGGCGCCAACGTCTGGATCGGCGGCGCCGCCCTGATCCTGCCCGGCGTCACCGTCGGCGACGACGCGGTCATCGGCGCCGGCGCGGTGGTGACGCGGGACGTGCCTGCCGGCGCGACGGTGGTCGGCAACCCGGCGCGGGTCGTGGCGACGCGGTAGGCTTTTAGCCCGCCCGCACCTGCAGGAACTCCACGGCCGGCCCCTGTACGTCCGAAAAGACGCCCGCCGTCAGCGCGGCGCCGTAGACGGCGGCAGTGTCGAGATTGGTGCGGAAGCGGCGGCGATCGGGCGTGCCGGAGTGTTGCGGCGTGTGGCCGTGGACGACATGCCGGCCGAAATCGCAATCTTCGGAGAGGAAGGGCTCTCTGATCCAGAGGCGGTCTTGCGCGTCCGAGGTCTCCGGGTCGGTCCCGGGCCGGAAGCCGGCGTGGACGTACCAGCGTTCGGCGTCCGCGTGCATCGTCGGCAGCGCCTCGATCCAGTCGAGCACGTCGCCGGGGATCGCCGCCGCCTCGTCGACTTCGAACGAGGCCAGGGTCTCGGCGCCGCCGTTTCGGAGCCAGAGGTGGTCGGCGCCGGGCGTCGTCAGGGCCGAGAGCAGCATCGCCTCGTGGTTGCCCATCAGGCAGGCGACCCGCTCGGGATCGCTCCAATGCAGGCGGCTGATCGTCCGCAAAACACCGGCGCTGTCCGGCCCGCGGTCGATGTAGTCGCCGAGGAAGACGAGGCGATGCGGGCGTCCCGCCGCATGGGTCTCGATGCGGGCGAGGAGCGCGTCGAGCAGGTCGGCGCAGCCGTGGATGTCGCCGATGGCGTAGGTCAAGTCGCTCATGTCGGCCCAGTGTCGCCGCGCGGCGGCGCAAAGAAAAGCCCCGGCCGCTCGATCCGAGCGGCCGGGGCGGGGTGCGATCCGAACCTCAGTTCAGGGTCACGTTCTCGGGCCGCCGGCGCGGCTCGGGGGAGGTGCCGGCGATGACGAGCCCGGACGGGCCGACCCCGACCGGCACGCTCTCGCCGTCGTGGATCTTGCCCGACAGCAACAGCTCCGCCAGCGGGTCCTGCACCGTCTTCTGGATCACGCGCTTCAGCGGTCGCGCCCCGTAGGCCGGGTCGTAGCCGCGGTCAGCGAGCCAGGCGCGCGCCTCGGCGTCCACGTCGAGGGCGATCTTGCGCTCGTCGAGCAGCTTCTGCAGCCGGACGAGCTGGATGTCGACGATCGCCCCCATTTCCGCCCGCTTGAGGCGGTGGAACAGAATGATCTCGTCGATCCGGTTCAGGAACTCCGGCCGGAAGTGGTTGCGCACCACGCCCATCACGTCGTCCCGAACCGCGTCGGTGTCCTCACCGTCCCGCTGCGCCACCAGGTACTCGGCCCCGAGGTTCGAGGTCATGATCAGCAGCGTATTCCGGAAGTCGACCGTGCGGCCCTGTCCGTCCGTCAGGCGCCCGTCGTCGAGCACTTGCAGCAGGACGTTGAACACGTCCGGATGCGCCTTCTCGATCTCGTCGAACAGGACGACCTGATACGGACGGCGCCGCACCGCCTCGGTGAGCGCGCCGCCCTCCTCGTAGCCGACATAGCCAGGGGGCGCGCCGATCAGCCGGGCCACAGAGTGCTTCTCCATGTATTCGGACATGTCGATGCGCACCAAGGCGGTGTCGTCGTCGAACAGGAAGTTGGCGAGCGCCTTTGTCAGCTCGGTCTTGCCGACGCCGGTCGGCCCGAGGAACATGAAAGAGCCGATCGGCCGGTTCGGGTCCTGCAGGCCGGCGCGCGCGCGGCGGACCGCGGTCGAGACCGCCTCCACCGCCTCGCGCTGCCCGACGACCCGCTTGCCGATCGCGTCCTCCATCGCGAGCAGCTTGTCCCGCTCGCCCTCCAGCATCTTGTCCACCGGCACGCCGGTCCAGCGGGAGACGACGCCCGCGATGTGAGCCGGCGTCACCGCCTCCTCGACCATGCCGTCGCGCGCGACCGCGCCTTCGGGCGCCGCCTCGATCTCGGCGAGCCGCTTCTCCAGCCCGGGGATCACGCCGTAGGCGAGCTCGCCCGCGCGCTGGTACTGGCCCTGACGCTGGGCGGAGGCCAGGTCGCTGCGCGCCTCGTCGAGCTTCTTCTTCAGTTCGGCGGCGGCGCCGAGCTTGTCCTTCTCCGCCTTCCACCGCGAGGTAATGGTGGCCGACTGCTCCTCAAGGTCGGCCAACTCCCGCTCGAGCCGGGCGAGCCGGTCGCGCGAAGCCGAATCGGTCTCCTTCTTCAGGGCCTCGCCCTCGATCTTCAGGCGCACGATCTCGCGGTCGAGGTTGTCCAGCTCCTCGGGCTTCGAGTCGACCTGCATGCGCAGGCGCGAGCCGGCCTCGTCCATCAGGTCGATCGCCTTGTCGGGCAGGAAGCGGTCGGTGATATAGCGGTTCGACAGCGTGGCGGCGGCGACCAGGGCCGAATCCTGGATGCGGACGCCGTGGTGCTGCTCGTACTTCTCCTTGATCCCGCGCAGGATCGACACCGTGTCCTCGACGGTGGGCTCCGAGACGAAGACCGGCTGGAAGCGGCGGGCCAGCGCCGCGTCCTTCTCGACGTGCTTGCGGTACTCGTCGAGTGTGGTCGCGCCGACGCAGTGCAGCTCGCCGCGGGCGAGCGCGGGCTTGAGCAGGTTCGAGGCGTCCATGGCGCCGTCGGCCTTTCCGGCGCCGACGAGAGTGTGCATCTCGTCGATGAACAGGATGATGCCGCCGGCCGCCGCCGTCACCTCAGACAGCACCGCCTTCAACCGCTCCTCGAACTCACCGCGGAATTTCGCGCCCGCGATCAGTGCGCCGAGGTCGAGGGCGAGCAGGCTCTTGTCCTTCAGGCTCTCGGGCACGTCACCGTCGACGATGCGCAACGCCAACCCCTCGACGATCGCCGTCTTGCCGACGCCGGGCTCGCCGATCAGCACCGGGTTGTTCTTGGTCCGGCGGGACAGCACCTGGATCGTACGGCGGATCTCCTCGTCGCGGCCGATCACCGGGTCGAGCTTGCCCTCGCGCGCCGCCTCCGTGAGGTCGCGGGCGTACTTCTTCAGGGCGTCGTAGGCGTTCTCGGCCGAGGCGTTGTCCGCGGTGCGGCCCTTGCGCAGGGCGTTGATCGCGCCGTTGAGCGAGGCCGGCGTCACGCCGGCAGAAACGAGCGCCTTGCCGGCCTCGGTGTCCTTCTCGACGGCGATCGCGAGCAGAAGCCGCTCGACGGTGACGTAGGAATCGCCCGCCTTCTCGGCGGCCTTCTCGGCGGTGTCGAACAGGCGCACGAGGTCGCGGGTCGCCTGCGGCTGGCTGGCGTTGCCGGACACCTTCGGCTGCTTGGCGAGCCACGCCTCGACCTGCGCCAGCGCGACGCGCGACTGGCCGCCGGCGCGGTCGATCAGGCCCGCGCACAGGCCCTCGGGGTCGTCGAGCAGCACCTTCAGCAGGTGGCCCGGCTGCAATTGGGGATGGCCCTCGCGCATCGAGAGGTTCTGCGCCGCCTGGACGAAGCCGCGGGCGCGCTCGGTGTATTTTTCAAAATTCATGCGTGTCTTCATCCTACCGCTTCGGCCTCCGCCGCCCTGGAAGGCACGGTGTCGGCCCGAGACGTCGCCTCCCCGGCGGAAACCGCCGCAGAAAGCCCCGGCGCCGAAGGCCGCCGGTCACAGGGATGTGGTGTTGTAATTGCGCACCACAAGAGGGTGACGCCCCCTTGCATCCCGGCGAAGATCCAGGTCACGGTGCGGGCATGACGACGACGCTGTCCGCCCTCTACCGCTACCCCGTGAAGGGGTTCAGCCCCGAGCCGCTGGAGCGAACGGTGCTGGAGACGTCGGGTTACTTTCCCGGCGACAGGCTCTACGCCATTGAGAACGGCGATTCCGGCTTCGACCCGGTCGCGCCGCGGCACCAGCCCAAGACGAAGTACCTGATGCTGATGCGCGACGAGGCGCTGGCCCGCCTGCGCACGCGCTACGACGACGCCACGGCGACGCTCACCGTCGAGGCGGACGGCGAGACGGTCGTCGCTAAGCTCGACACCGAGGCGGGCCGGGCGACGCTGGAAGGCCTCATGCGGCGTCGGTTGCCCGACGCCCTGCGCGGGGAGCCGCGGGTGCTCGCGGCGCCGGAGCACACCGGATACCGCTTCACCGATTCGAAGATCGGATACGTCTCGCTGATCAACCTCGCGAGCGTCCGCGCGGTCGAGGAATACGTCGGCGCTCCGGTCGACCCGCTGCGCTTCCGTGGCAACCTCCACGTCGAAGGGCTCGCGCCCTGGGCCGAGCTGGAGATGGTCGGCCGCGTGCTGGAGGCGCCGAGCGGCCTACGCCTGAAGTTGACGAAGCGCACCGTGCGTTGCGCAGCGACCAACGTCGACCCGGTCAGCGGCGCGCGCGACCTCGACATCCCCTGGGCGATCGATGCGCATCTCGGCCACCGCGATTGCGGCGTCTACGCCGAGGTGATCGCCGGCGGCATGCTCGCCGTCGGCGACACCCTGACGGCGATCGGCTGAGGCGCGATCAAAACGACCGGCGCGCGACGACCAGGGGTTCGCCTTCGGTGCGGCGGTGCTCGCAGGAGATCTTGAGGTAGCGGTCGTCGCCGCCGGGCAGCCCGGCCGCGGCGGCCATGGTCTGCGCGTGCATCACGCATTCCATCGGGGTGCGTGCCGGCGAGACGATGACGTCGAGCGCGGTCTCGCGGGAGCAATCCTGCGCCAGGAGCGTGCCGGCGCAGACGAGGGCAACGGACAACAGATCGGACATGACGGACCTCGAGTTCGAGTGATCGGCAGGTCCGCGGGGTGCTCGGGCGTTCGAGCCACCGCGTGTTTCTTGTCCGGGCGTTCCTCGTGACGACGTTTCTCTTGATGAGCTTCGGCTTGCCGACGTTGGGCTTGGTCGCGACGGTGTCTTTGCAGGGGCCGTGCCAGATCGACAGCATCGATCGTGGCTGTGACCTTGCCGCATCAGTCTCGGGCGGAGAGCCAGACAGGCTCGGGCTCGGATACCGGCATCAAGGCGGCGACCGCGTCGAGGTCGACGATGTAGTTCTCGGTCAGCAGGCGCCACATGTCGGCGGGAGACGTGGCGCTGCGCTTCAGGCCATCCACCGCCTGGGCGAGCAGCCCGGTGTGGACGAGGGTGGGGCGGGTGAGGAGCGGATCGGAGTGCAGCATGGTCGGCGGTCCCTGGAAGACACCACCAAGGTCGCAGGACGTGGTTAAAGGACCGTTAAGCACAAAATCCTGAGATAGATCAGGCTAGGGACCAACCGCGGGTCTTAAATCGGCTGGAAGCAGTGTTCTGCGCTCAACCTACGGGTGTCTTGCAAACCAAAGGTCTGGATTGGCAAAATGCAGATCGCGTCTCTGGAATTCCCTGCTGAAACGCAGAACGCCCGGGCTCGAGACCCGGGCGTTCCGAATATCTTATCTCGTGGATCGTCAGCTGCGCTTGGCCAGAAGCTGCTCGATCAGCGAGCCGCCCTTCTCGATGGCCGCGAGTTCTTCGGCAACCGCGGCCACCGTCTCGCGGATCTGCTCGGGGGTGTGCTCCGAGGTCATGAAGAAGCGCAGGCGCGAAGCGCGCTCGGGCACCGCCGGATGGATGATCGGCTGCACGTTGATGCCGCGCTTGTACAAGCGGTCGGACAGGGTCACCGACTTCAGCGAATCGCCGACGATCACCGGGATCACCGCGAGGCCCATGCTGGTGCCGGTATCGAGCCCGCGCTTCTTGGCGCAGGCGAGGAACAGCGCGCCGTTCTGGCGCAGGCGCTCCACCCGGTCCGGCTCCTCGTGCATCACTTCGAGGGCGGCTTCCGCGGCGGCCGCGAGCGGCGGCGACATGCCGACGCTGTAGACGAAGCCGCCGGCGGTGCACTTCAGGTATTCAATGAGGGTGGAGGCGCCGCAGATGTAGCCGCCGCAGGCAGAGAGCGTCTTCGAGAAGGTGCCCATCCAGATGTCGACCCGCTTGGGGTCGATGCCGGCATGCTCGAACAGCCCGGCGCCGCTGCGCCCGAGCACGCCGAGCCCGTGGGCGTCGTCGACCATCAGCCAGGCGTTGTAGCGCTCCTTGAGGGCGATGAAGCCGGCGAGGTCCGGCGCGTCGCCGTCCATGCTGTAGAGGCCCTCGATCACGATCAGGGCGCGGCGGTGCTCGTGCCGCGTCGCCTGCAGCAGGCTCTCCAGCGCGTCGAGGTCGTTGTGGGCGAAGGAGCGGCGCTGGGCGCCCGACAGCTGCGCGCCGGTGACGATGCTGTTGTGAATCAGGGCGTCATGGAAGATCACGTCGCCGGCTTCGAGCAAGGCCCCGATGGTCGTGACGTTGGTCGCGTGCCCGCTCACCATCACGACGCAGGCTTCGGTCTGGTAATGCGCAGCGAGCGCCTTCTCCAGGCTGATATGGCCCGGCCGCTCACCAGCGACGACGCGGCTCGCCGACGACGAGGTGCCGAACTGGGTGATCGCCTCGCGCGCCGCATCCGAGATGCGAGGGTGTCCGTTCAGCCCGAGATAGTCGTAGGAGGAAAAGTTGACGAAGGACCGGCCGGCGATGCGCGTGGTCGCGCCGGCCTTGGTCTCGTGGACGTGGAAGAACGGGTTGTCGAGGCCGATCAGCTCGGCGGCCGAGCGCTGCAGGCGCAGCTCGCGATAGCCCGGAAGGCTCGCGAAATCCTGCACCGACGGGTCGCCGCCCTTCTCGGGCGCGCGCAGGGCCGTCGGCCGGGGCGCGTTGCGCCCAAGCCGGTTCGTCACGAAGCCCGCGAGCGCGGCGCGCCCACCGTCCGGCCGGGGCGATTGGGTCATGACAGGATCTCTTTGCTCTCGAGGCTCTTCTTCTCGACGAGGTCCTGGAACGGCTGGAGTACCGCCACGTCGACCTCGCTGCCGACGTGCCTGGAGGCGAGGCTCAAGGCGACGCCGGCAGCCTCGTCCATCGGCGCGGAAACCGCCTGAATTAAGGACTCCGACAACTCGTTCACGGTCATCCCCGACGAGAGGCCCGCGGGCGGCGAATCGAGGCCGAAGCGCTCCTGCAGGCTCGCACCGAGCTCGACGCCCATCAGCGAGTCGAGGCCGATCTCCGAGAGCTGCCGCACGCGGCTGATGTCGTCCTTGGGCAGGCGCAGGATCCGGGCGATGTCCTCGACGATCGCGTCGGACACCGTCTTGCGCACCGCGTCGACGTCGCCGCCCTTGAGCAGCGTGCCGATGCTGATCGCGGCCACCGCGCCGGCTTCCATCTGCTGGTCGGACCCGAGGTCGTCGTAGCTCGGCGAGCGCATGGTCGCGAGGCGCTCGCGCGTCTTGCCCCAGTGCATCGAGGCGATGGCCAACACCGCGTCGTCGGGCGTCGAGCCCTGGGCGCCGAGCGCGTCGGCCATCAGGTCGAGGCAACGGCGGGCCTCCATCGGCGTGACGCCGACGCGGCCGGCGAGGCCTTCCATCACCGCCTTGTTGCGGGCGAGCATGCCGACATCGCCGATGGCACCCCAGGCGACGGCCAGCGCCGGCAACCCGCGGCG
>NZ_VRUX01000153.1:0-8357 GCF_008039885.1 Methylobacterium sp. WL103 | reverse complement strand
GGCCTCGCGCTGCGGGCCGGTCCAGCGCGCGATGGTGGCGTAGAGGTCGGCGCGGCGGAACGGCTTGCCGACGTGGTCGTCCATGCCGGCCGCGTGCAGGTCGTCGATCTGCTTCGGGAGCACGTTGGCGGTCATCGCGACGATCGGAATCTCGCAGGCCGGCGGCGGCAGCGCGCGGATGTGGCGGGTCGCGGTGAGGCCGTCCATCACCGGCATCTGCACGTCCATCAGGACGAGGTCGTAGCCCCGCCCCCGCGTCAGCGCCGCCTCGACGGCGGCCACCGCCGCCGCGCCGTCCTCGACCACGTCGACGACGTAACCCTGCGCCTCGAGCACCGCGCAGGCGAGCTCCTGGTTGAGCGGAACGTCCTCGGCCAGGAGCAGGCGCACGGGGCCCCCGGCCCTATCCGCGGCGGCCACCGCGGACGGCACCGCCGCGGGGACGGTCTCCTCGCCCGGCGGCAGCGTCAGGGTGAACCAGAAGGTCGAGCCGGCGCCCTCGCGGCTCACCACGCCGATCTCGCCGCCCATCAGCGACAGCAGGTGGCGGCAGATGACGAGGCCGAGGCCGGTGCCGCCGAAGCGGCGGCTGATCGAGCCGTCGACCTGGCTGAAGCGTTTGAACAGCCGGTCCTGCTGCGCCGGGTCGATGCCGATGCCGGTATCGGTGACCTCGAAGCGCAGGTCGTAGCCGCGCGCGCCCGTGCCCTCGCGCGAGACCGCGAGGGTCACCGAGCCGTGGGGCGTAAACTTCACGGCGTTGTTCAGGAGGTTCAGCAGCACCTGGCGCAGGCGGCTCGCGTCGCCGTGGACGAAGGCGGGCAGGTCCGGGTCGATCCGGGTCTCGATCCGCAGGTCGCTCTTCCGGGCGCCGCCCCGGACGATCGAGACGGTGTTGTCGATCACCGAGACCAGCGGGAACGAGACCGGGTCGAGGGTGAGCTGCCCGGCCTCGATCTTGGAAAAGTCGAGGATGTCGTTGACGACGGTCAGGAGCGCGGCGCCCGAGCCCTGGATCAGCTCCAGCCGGTGCCGGTCCTCCGGCCGCAGATGGGTCTCGTCGAGGAGCATGTCGGCGTAGCCGAGGATGCCGTTCAGCGGCGTCCTGATCTCGTGGCTCATCGCCGCGAGGAAGTCGCTCTTGGCCTCGCTCGCCCGCTCGGCCTCGGCGCGCGCCGCCTGCGCCTCGGCGGTGATCGCGCGCAGCGCCGCCTCCGCGGACTTCCGCTCCGTGACGTCGATGTGGAGGCCGACCATGTGGCTGGGCCTGCCGTCCGGACCGAACAGCGGCCGGCCGCGGGCGTAGACCCAGCGCGGCCCGACCCGGAACTCGGCGGTGTAGGTCGAGCGGGTCTCGATCGCGTGGCGAATCGCGTCCCAGACCTCGCCGACCTGCTCGGGGTCGACCAGGGCGGTCCACGCGGCCGTGGTGACGGCGCGCGGATCGCCGTCCTCGGGCAGCCCGTGGATGCGCAGGCTCTCGGGCGAGAGCCGGCACATGCCCGTCTGCATGTCCCAATCCCAGGTTCCGGCGTCGGCCGCCTCCAGCGCGATGCGGAGGAGGCCGCGGGCGTCCTGCTCGGCCATCCGCGCGGCGACGATCTCGTCGATGTCCAGCGCCGTGCCGAGCCATTCGATCACGGTGCCGTCGTCCATCAAGGGGACCGGCGTCATCGACATCTTGTGCCAACGGTAGGCGCCGTCGGCGCGGCGCAGGCGCCACTCGCCGGCATAGGTGGTCTCGCCCGCCTGGGCTGCCCGCCACGCCGCCGCCATGGCCGGGGCGTCGTCGGGATGGTTGCAGCCCACGCGCGCGGCGCGGCCCGAGCCGATCGGCCCGTAATAGGCGTGGAACTGGGGGTTGGCGTAGGTGATCTCGCCGTCGCCCGGGCGCATCGTCCAGACCAGCAGCGGCAGGGTGTCGGCAAGCCCGCGATAGCGGCTCTCGCTGCGGTGGACGTCGGCCTCGGCCCGGCGCCGGTCGGTGACGTCGATCATGACGCCGAACAGGGCGGTGGTCGCGCCGGACGCGTCGGTCTCGCAGGTGCCGCGCACCAGGACGTCGCGCTCGGTGCCGTCCGGTCGCAGGATGCGGGCATCGAAGTCGAAGTTCTGAGCCCCCGCGATCGCGCCGCCCACGGCGGCCACCAGACGCTCCCGGTCGTCCGGGTGGTAGACCTCGGCAAAGGACGAGAGGTGCGGCGGAGGGTTGGCGGGGTCGCGGCCGGCGATCTCGTAGAGGCCGACCGACCAGACCGGCTGGCCGTCTGCCAGGGCGACGCGCCAGTTGCCGACGTGGGCGAGCTGCTCGGCCATGGTCAGCAGGTGGTTGGCGCTGGCGAGCGAGGCGGAGCGCGCCGCGATCTCGTCGGCCTGACGCTCCAACTGCGTCTCGTGCGCGCTCCGCAGGACCATCTCGCGCCCGAGCGCCGTGTTCGCCTCCGACAGGCGCAGGTGCGCGACCACGATCTCGGCGAGCCCCTGCAGCGCCGCGGCGTCCTCGTCCGAGAAGTCACGCAGCCGCGAATCGACGAGGCACAGGGTGCCGACGCGGATGCCGGGGGCGAGGATGAGCGGCGTGCCGGCGTAGAACCGGATGCTGCCCTCCCGGCCGTCCACGAGCGGGCTGCCCCGATAGCGTGGGTCGCGCCGCGCGTCCGGCACGACGTGCACCGCGTCCGACTGGATGGTGGCGTTGCAGAAGCTCTCCTGCCGGGGCATCTCGCCGGGGACCACCACGCACGGCGTCTTCAGCCATTGCCGGTCGGCGTCGATGAAGCCGACGAAGGCGGTCTCGACGTCGAACAGGCGGCGGGCGGTACGGCACACCGCCTCGAAATGGGCCTCCTGCGGCGTGTCGAGGATGCCGAGGGCGTGCAGGACCGCGACGCGCTCGGCTTCGCGCCCCGCGTCCGCCACGTCCCCAAGCCCCTCTGTGCTGCTCACGATCGCGCGCCCCCTGCCGGCATCCCCTCGGGGCGCCGGCCCATGACCTCATCCGGTTCGCGCGCCCCCGCGGCGGCCCAGCGCCGGCGCGCCGCCTCCAGCGCCCACACCATGCCGAGCATCATGTAGACGTGTCGCCACTTCTCGATATCGATCTGCAGCGCCTGAAGGAAGAACATCAGCAGGGCCGGCCAGATCACCTGCGCGTGGGCGCGGAACGGCGAGGCCCGCGCCAGCAGCCGGAACCCGACGAAGCCCGTGGCCGCCACGATCGCCAGGAACACGGCGCCGCCGAGCCAGCCGCCGTTGGCGAAGCTGCCGATGTAGGAGTTGTGCGGCTCCAGCCCGAAGGTCAGGCGCCAGTGCATCGGCCCCATCCCGAGCGGGCGCTCCAGCAGCATCTCCATCCCGCGCAGCTGGTTGCCGAAGCGGCCGGTCTCGCCCTCGTCGTAGTCCTGGCTCACCGCCGCGCGGGTGGCGAACATCTTCTGGACGCTGTCGACCGAGAGCAAGGCCGCCATCGCGACGGCGCCGAGCGCCAGGGTCGCCAGGCTGAGGAGCACGATGCGGCGGCGCAGGCGCGCGGAGCCGCAGGAGGCGTAGACCGAGCCGATCATCAGGAGCGCGGCGACGACGGTACCGCCCCAGGAGCCGCGCGAGAACGACAGGAAGATCCCGACGAGGATGATCAGCAGGCCGGCGAGCGAGAGCACCGGGCGGCGGCTCGTCGCGGTGATGAGCCCGTGCATCAGGTAGAGGGCGCCCAGCGTCAGGAACGAGCCGAACACGTTCGGGTCCTGGAAGGTGCCCGAGGCGCGGTCGTACTTGTAGAACAGGTCCTCGATCCCGAGCCATTGCAGGTAGCCGACGATGCCGAGCACCGCCGAGAACACGCAGCTCGCGGTGTAGGCCTTCAGCGCCAGCTCGACCCGTGCCCGGGTGTCGTCGGAAAAGAACATCACGAAGAACACGCACGTCACCGAGAGGTAGACGAGCTGGATCGTCCAGGTGACCGGAAACTCCTCGTCGAGGAAGGGCAGCAGCCCGACGACGATGGCGCCGAGATAGAGCAGCAGCAGCAGGACCAGCGGGACCGCGCCGCGATGCAGGCGGATGCCGAGGCAGGCCCAGAGCAGGATCGTCGGGATCGCGATGACGTCGTAGGGCGAGGTCTCGGAGAAGGCGAAGCAGGCGAAGAACACGAAGGCCGCGAACAGCGCGCGGGCGAAACCATGGATCACCCGGATCAGCGGGACCCGGTCCGCATACGGCAGGACGAAGCCCGGAACGGCGGTGCTGGCCATGGCTCACGCGGACTCCGCGGGCCTGGAACGCGGGCCCGCACGACGTTCGGCCCTTCATGATCCGGAAAGGTTGAGATTCGGCTGACAAGCCCTCGCTGCCATTCGATGCCGCGATACCGGCCCGCGGGCCGCATCGTCGCCGTGCGGAGACTTGCGCCGCGACTCCGGCCGTCGAAACTGTAGCGTGTCACTTGACAGTTTACGGACGGGATGCCATATCTCGCCTGTCGTCAGACCTGCGATCGGCAGCGAGAGGCTCGTGCCGGGATGATCGTCAGCTTCCGGCACAAGGGTCTCAAGGAGCTGTTCGCGTCCGGCCGTTCCGCCAAGATCGCCGCTCATCTCAAGGCGCGCTGCCTGCGCATCCTGGACGCGCTCGACCAGGCCTCGAAGCCGGCGGACATGAACGTGCCGGGCTACGACTTCCACGCCCTGCACGGGTTCACGCCGACCCGATACACCGTCCACGTGAACGGTCCGTGGTGCATCACGTTCGAGTTCGAGGACGACGACGCCGCGCGCGTCGACTTCGAGCAGTATCATTGACGGTGAGGAGAGGCGATTTGCCCGAGGAATTCGCAGCCAAACGCCCGAACCGGGCCCCCACGCACCCCGGCGCCATCCTGCGGGAGGACGTGCTCCCGGCCCTGGGGATCACGGTTACCCAGCTCGCCAGCCATCTGAAGGTGACCCGCCAGCAGATCCATCGTGTGCTGTCGGAATCGTCCGACGTCTCGCCGGAGATGGCGCATCGGCTGGGCAAGCTCTGCGGCAACGGCCCCCTGCTGTGGAGCCGGATGCAGGAGGCCTACAGCCTCTGGCAGGCGGCGGAACGGCTCGGCCCCGACCTCGCGGAAATCCCGACCCTTGAGGCGAAGCGGGCGGCCTGAAGCAGCCTGCGGGACGATGCCGAGCTACACGCCCAGCATCGAACGACGGTCGGCCTTTTGTGACCCGGAAGGATCGAGATTCGGCCGACGGCGCCGCTCGACCGGAACCGGGCCAGACCGTATCATCGGTACCGGCCATCACCGTATCGAGGACGCGACCCGATGTCGGGCACCACTGTGCCGCTCAACTCCGATCTCGAGGAGCAGCTCGGGCGCATCCACCAGCAGCGGGAAGAGAGCGAGAAGTTCGTCGCCGAGTAGAAGAAGCTGATGGCCGAGTCGATGAAGCTCGAACACGAAGCGCGAAAGCTGGAGCGCGACCGGATGCTCGCCCCCTGGCAGATCGCGCTCTCCGGCATGGCGGCGGACGCGGCGTTCTTCGGCGCCGGCGCCGCCTTCGTCAAGCTGATCGGATCGTGACGCGCGGGTCGGTCACGATCTGGCTTACCTGAGCGTCAGGCGGCGCAATCCAAAAAACCCGCCTTGATCGCCTCGGCGTCGAGCTTGCGCCCGATGAACACCACCCGCGAGGAGCGGTCCTCGCCCGCCTTCCACTCGGCTTGCAGGTCGCCGTCGAGGATCATGTGGACGCCCTGGAAGACGAACCGGTGCGGCTCGTCGGGGAACGAGACGATGCCCTTGCAGCGCAGGATGTCCGGCCCCTGGATCGTGGTGAGGTTCGAGATCCACGGCATGAACTTCTCCGGGTCGACCGGGCCGTCGATGCGGGCCGAGAACGACTGCATGTCGTCGTCGTGGTGATGGTGGTGCCCCTCCTCCAGGAAGTCGGGCTCGAGGTCGAGGATGCGGCCGAGGTCGAAGGCGTTGCGGCCGAGCACCGCGTCGATCGGCACGTCGCAGTTCGTGGTGCGGTGGAGCTTGGCGTAGGGGTTGATGGCGCGGATCTCGCCCTCGACGCGCGCGAGGTCGGCCTCGGAGACGAGGTCGGCCTTGTTGAGCAGGATCACGTCGGCGAAGGCGACCTGGTTCTTCGCCTCGGGCGCGTCCTTCAGGCGCTCGGACAGCCACTTGGCGTCGGCGACCGTCACCACCGCGTCGAGGCGGGCGGCCTCGCCCACGTCCTGGTCGACGAAGAAGGTCTGGGCCACGGGGGCCGGGTCGGCCAGCCCCGTGGTCTCGACGATGATCGCGTCGAACTTGCCGCGCCGCTTCACCAGGCCGTCCATGATGCGGATCAGGTCGCCGCGCACGGTGCAGCAGACGCAGCCGTTGTTCATCTCGAACACTTCCTCGTCGGCGCCGACGACGAGGTCGTTGTCGATGCCGATCTCGCCGAACTCGTTGACGATCACCGCGTAGCGCTTGCCGTGGTTCTCGGTGAGGATGCGGTTGAGCAGCGTCGTCTTGCCGGCGCCGAGGTAGCCGGTCAGGACGGTGACCGGGATCTTCCCGGACGTGGTCGACTCGGACGTCGTCGGCTCGGACGTGGCGGGGCTCTGCGATCCGGACATGGGGCGACTCGTTTTCGGGGGCGGTGACGCGGAGGGCGCCCGGGCGGAGCCGGGCTGCCGACGACCTGTCATATCGTATCATCGGCCCGCGGATGGAAGCACCCGAGCGCGGGCGCGGCGGTCTGGGCGCCCATGTCCGTCGCGAGGGCTCGTCCCTTGAGCGAGGCCGTCCCGTCGCAAGGCTGTCGCGAACGCCTGTCAGGGAGCGCTGGAGACCTGCCGCGTTCGAAGCTGGCGCGCGACGCCCGCCCCGGCGCCGCCGCGGGCCGGTCGATCCTCGTTTGTATCCGAGTCCTTCGTGCCCGATATCCCGAACGTGATCGCCACAGCGCGCCGCAATCGTCCTGCGGCGGCGCCCGACACCGGCGCGGCCATTGTGCGCCCCCGGCGCGCGGGATATCGGCGCTGCAGCAACGCACGCGTCGCCGGACGGCCCTAGGCCCGGCCTGCCTTAGAAAAGCACCATCGATCGGTTCGGTGCGGGGTGACGGGTTCCACCTCCGTCCGATCGCTCCGCCCCTCCCGCGACCACGACCCGAAGACGACAGCGCGATGGACGCCCGCACGCCTCTCGACCCCGACACCGACGCGCCGACGGGCGGGACCCAGCGTCCCCGCCGCCAGGGGCTGCTGCCGATCGCGGTGGTGCTGTCGCTGGTGATCGCCGCCGTCGCCGTGGTGGCGGTGTTCCCGCAGCCGGTGCGCGGCGTGCTCGAATCCGCGGCGACCTCCGTCCGTGGGATGTTCGGCGGGGCGGCGCAGGACGAGACCGCCGAGGCCGAAGCCCCCGCGACCTCCGCCGAGCGGACCTTCCGGCCGACGCAGGAGCAGCGCGCCGCCTTCGAGATCCACCCGGTGGCGACGATGACGTTCCGCCCGGAGGGCTCGGCCGAAGGCCGCATCGCGCTCAACGACGACGACAACGTGCCCGTGGCCTCGCCCTATTCCGGCCGCGTCACCAAGGTGCTCAAGCGCGCCGGCGACGACGTGAAGGCCGGCGAGGTGCTCCTCGTCATCGAGGCCACCGACATGGTCCAGGCCCAGAACGACTACCAGGGGGCGCTCAACACCATCCAGAAGCAGCAGGCGCTGCTCAAGCTCGACCAGACCATCGCCAGCCGGCAGCAGGAGCTGTTCGCGGCCAAGGCGGTGGCCCTGAAGGACTACCAGTCGGCCCAGAACGACGTGATCGCGGCGCAGAGCGACCTGAAGACGGCGCAGGCCTCGCTGGACGCAGTGCGCAACCGCCTGAAGCTGCTCGGCAAGACCGACGCCGAGATCGCCGCCTTCGAGAAGAACGGCACGATGAGCGCCGAGACGCAGATCCAGGCGCCGATCGCCGGGACGATCGTTCAGCGCAAGGTCGGCATCGGGCAGTACCTCACCACGTCGAGCGACCCGGCCTTCGTCATCGGCGACCTCTCGACGGTCTGGCTCATCGCCAACGTGCGCGAGAGCGAGATCCCGAAGATCCGCATCGGCCAGGAGGTCGAGGCGCGGGTCGCCGGCTTCGGCACCCGCGTGTTCAAGGCGCGGGTGAACTACATGGCCTCCAGCCTCGATCCGGCGACGCGCCGCCTCGCCGTGCGCAGCGAGGTCGACAACCCGGACCGGTCGCTGCGGCCGGAGATGTTCGCCACCTTCACCATCGTCACCGGCAAGCCGCAGCCCTCGCCCGCCGTGCCGCTCGCGGCGATCGTCTACGAGGGCGCCAGCGCCCACGTCTGGGTCGCCCGGCCCGACGG
>NZ_VRUX01000152.1:0-8391 GCF_008039885.1 Methylobacterium sp. WL103 | reverse complement strand
CCGTCTCGTACTCGACGTGCGCCGTCGAGATCGTGATCCCGCGCGCCTTCTCCTCGGGTGCCTTGTCGATCTGGTCGTAGGCCGTGAACGTCGCCCCGCCGGACTCCGCCAGGACCTTCGTGATCGCCGCCGTCAGCGACGTCTTGCCGTGGTCGACGTGACCGATCGTGCCGATGTTGCAGTGCGGCTTCGTGCGGGCAAACTTCTCTTTGGCCATGGTTCCCGTTCCTGCGGCAGGGCCCGCGCACGGGCGCACCCGATCTCTCTATCGCCCGGCTCGCTGGGAGGCCCGGCGAAAGGCGCGGTCCGATTAGAGGCTCGCCGTCCTTTGATCAAGGGCCGGGTCTCGCCCGGGACTTCGGCTGCGGGCCCCGTTGCCTGATTCGCCTGTCCGAGGCCGCGTGCGGCGGCGGCGCTGCATTTGGGCTGCACTGTGGCACGGCGGGCATAGTGCCTGGGGCATGCTTCCGCTTAATTGGCGCCAGAGCCATTCGGGACAGTCTTCAGGTAACCCTCATCATGACGAAGAAGCTTCTCCTCGCATCCACCGTGCTGGCCGGCATGACCGCCGTCGCCTCCGCCGCCGACCTGCCCCGCCGCGCCCCCCCGCCGGTCTTCACTCCGATCCCGGTCTTCACCTGGACCGGCTTCTACGCCGGCCTCGAGTCGTCCTACGCCTTCACCGACCGCCAGCGGATCATCACCAACGGCACCACTCCGGTCACCGTCGGCAACGTCGCGGCCGGCCGCCGCCTCTCGACCGTCACCACCGAGCAGGATGCGGTGGGCAAGCTCGGCGGCACCTTCGGATACAACTACCAGTTCACGCCGGGCTCGGGCTTCGTCATCGGCGTCGCCAACAGCATCGACTGGACCGACCTCACCAAGAACCGCTTCGTGATCGGCGCTCCGCTCGCCGGCGGCGTCGTGGGCAACCCGGCCGCCTACCGTCAGAGCCTCGATTGGCTCGGTACCCTCACCGGCCGCGTCGGCTACGGCTTCGATCGGGTGCTGGTGTACGGCATGGGCGGTCTCGCCTACGGCAACGTGTTCTACGACGCCCGCTTCTTCACGCCCGGCAACGCCCTGCAGTTCGCCGGCCGCTACGACGACTTCGAGACCGGCTATGCCTACGGCGGCGGCATCGAATTCGCAGTGCCCACCGACAGCTTTCTCAACACCTTCGCCTTCGGCAAGTACCTCGGCCTGAAGTACGAGGCGGTCACCGTGAAGGTCGAGTACCTCCACTACGACCTGGGCAGCCGCAACGTCGTCGTCAGCGCGGTCCCCGGCGTCGGTACCGGTGCGTACGTCTCGCGCTTCACCACCGAGGGCAACGTCGTTCGCGCTGGCTTCAACTACAAGTTCAGCGGTCTCTGAAATCGACCGCAGTCCCTCGGGGCTGCACCTTCAGCGACGGTTCATGGGCGGGCACCGGCAGCGGTGTCCGCCCTTTTTCGTTACCCGGGTCGCCCCATTCCGGGAAACCAGGTTGGTTCGGTGTCGTCACCTCAGGCGTTCACCCGGCTTCCGGGGGCTTGCTCGTCCCGGCCGGCGGGCTTGAACAGGCCGCTCGCCGTTGCGATCAAGCCGCCGTCCTCTCCGCGGATCTGCGCCTCGCAAAACAGCACCGAGCGCCCACCGCGCACCACGAAGCCTTCGGCCAGCAGCACGCCGCGACCGGGGGCGAGGAAGCGGGTCTGCATGTCGAGGGTGAGCACCGGACGCCCCGCCGAGAGCCGCGCCGCGGTGCCCATGGCGATGTCGAGGAGCGTGCAGATCACGCCGCCATGGGCGATGCCGAGGTTGTTGCCGTGGTCGTCGCGCAGGCGCAGCCGCAGCCGGGTTCGCCCGTCGGCATAGCCGAGGGCCTCGACGCCGCAGAGCCGCGCGAAGGGGATGTCGGCCCCGAAGATCGTATCCTGCTCGCGCATCGGCTGCTCCGACCCTCGCCCGTTTCGAAGGCCGGGTATGCGGGCGCCCGCGCGCCCTGACAATTCCGCCCGGCTTCGTCGCTCCGACCGCGACCGGGTCGTTGACAGACCGGTATGGCCGGACGGACGATGCCGGCAACGGGATCCGTCAAGGATCCGGCTTCAGGGATGGACGCATGCGCCCGGCTCCGGCACCCGCCGCGCCACGGATCTGCGCGGGCAGGACCGATTCCGGCAGGACGCGCCGATGACCGCGCCGCGCTGGCGCCGCCGGCCCGAGGGCTCGACCTGGGGCGATTACGGCCCCGACGACCAGCTCGGCCGCGTCAACGGGCTCGATGCGGCCAAGGTGCTCCAGGGCGTCGCCGAGGTCCGCGAGGGGCGTACCTTCTGCCTCAGCCTGCCCCTCGACCTGCCCGGCGGAAACGTCCTGAACCAGCGCCGTCACCCACCGCGCCTCAGCCCGACGGTGCGGACCAACGGCCGGCCGGTGACGAACTTCCGGGTCTGCGAGGAGGTCGACGGCGCCACCGACGTGATCTGCGACGACCGGGTGATGCTCTACCTGCAATACTCGACGCAGTAGGACAGCCTCGCCCATGTCGGCGGCCTGTTCGACGCCGACGGGGACGGAACGCCAAAACCCTTCTACTACAACGGCTTCTTCGGCGGTCTCGACGTGACGGGTCCGAATGAGGCCGCCGAGGTCGAGGCTCCGTCGCGGGCGTACCGCCTCGGCATCGAGCGCCTGGCCGAGCACGGCATGCTGGGTCGCGGCGTAATGATCGACCTGCGGGCGCATTGCGGCGACGACCGCGCGCTCGTCGGCTACGACGGCCTGATGCACATCCTGGAAGCCGACGCGGTCGCGGTCGAGCCCGGCGACATGGTCTGCCTGCATACCGGCTTCGCCGACCGGCTCCTTGCCTGGGCCGGCGAGCCGGACCGGGATGCGGTCCACCGCATCTGCGCCGTCCTCGACGGGCGCGATCGGCGGCTGCTCGACTGGATCACCGACAGCGGCCTGTCCGCGCTGATCGCCGACAACTACGCGGTCGAGGCCTATCCCGCGCGTCCAGGCGGGGCCTGCTGCGCGATCCTGCCGCTGCACGAGCACTGCCTGTTCAAGCTCGGTCTGCCGCTGGGCGAGCTCTGGCACCTGACGCCGCTGGCGGACTGGCTGCGCACGAACGGACGCCATCGCTTCCTGCTCACCGCGCCGCCCCTGCGACTTCCCGGCGCCGTCGGTTCGCCGGCGACGCCGATCGCCACCGTTTGACCGGAGGAGGACATCATGGCCGAGATCGCCGTCGTCGGAGCCGGGCTGATGGGCCACGGCATCGCCCTGGTCCTCGCGCTCGGCGGCCATGCCGTCCGCCTCGTCGACAGCCGCCTTGAGACCCTCGACGCCGTGCCCGGCCTGATGGCCTCCGCGCTCGCGACCCTGCAGGGGGCCGGAGCCGCGCCGGACGGGTGGAGCGCCGACCGCCTCGCCGCCGCCGTTCGCCTCTCGCAGGACCTCGCAAGCGCCGTCGACGGGGCGAGCCTCGTCATCGAGGCGATCACCGAGGACCCGGAGGCGAAGCGCGGGCTGTTCTCCGAGCTCGACCGGCTCTGCGCCGACGACGCGGTGATCGCCAGCAACACCAGCTACCTCGACGTCTTCCCGCTGATCCCGGCGATGCGCCAGCCGCGCGCCGTCGTCGCGCATTGGTACACGCCCCCCTACATCGTCGACCTCGTCGACGTGGTGCCCGGCCCCGAGACGCTGCCGGAGGTGGTGGCGGGCATCCGCGACCTCGTCGTCGGCCTCGGCCAGGTGCCGATCGTGCTGAAGCGCTTCGTGCCGGGCTACGTCGCCAACCGCATCCAGTCGGCGATCACGGCGGAGGTGCACCACCTCCTCGACGCGGGCTACGCCACCCCGCGCGAGATCGACGACGCCATCGTGCATGGGCTCGCCTTACGCATCCCGATCCTCGGCCACCTCGCCAAGGCGGACTTCACCGGGCTCGACCTACAGCGAAGGGCGCTCGCCAACGCGAGCTACAGCCCGCCCCCGCCGCGCACCCGGTCCGACAGCCTCGACGCCCTCTGCGCCGAGGGGCGGACCGGGGTGATGGCCGGGCGCGGCTACTTCGATTGGGGCGGTCGCGACCCGGCGGAGCTGTTTCGCGAGCGCGACCGCAAGCTGCTCGCCCTGAAGGCGGCCCTGCGCACCATCGGCCGGATGGAGGGGACGTGAACGCCCCCGGCCGCCGAATTCCGATCGCAGACGGGAGCACACCATGATCAGCGCCGACCTTCGCGGCAAAGCCGTCCTCGTCACCGGGGCCTCCTCCGGCATCGGCCTGGCCGCGGCCACGCTGTTTGCGCGTAACGGGGCCACGGTCGCCCTGAACCACCTCGCAGACGACCCACGCGGCCCGGAAGCCGCCGGGCGGCTGAGCGCCGAAGGTCTCTCCGTCACGGCGGTCGCCGGCGACGTGTCCCGCGCGGGCGAGGCGGAGGCGATGGTCGCCGCGGCGATCGCGACGCTCGGCGGCCTCGATGTGCTGATCAACAACGCCGGCACCTCGGGCACGCAGGCGCCGATCGCCTTCGAGGACCTCGACGCGATGACCGAGGACTTCTGGAACGCGATCCTCTCGACGAACCTCGTCGGCCCCTATCGCTGCGCGCGGGCGGCCGCCCCCGCCCTGAAGGCGCGCCGCGGCGCCATCGTCAACACCGCCTCGGTGGCCGGCCTCGGGCGGCGCGGCTCCAGCATCGCCTATTCGGCGAGCAAGGCCGGGCTCGTGAACCTGACGCGCTCGCTCGCCCGGGCGCTCGCCCCCGAGATCCGGGTCAACGCCGTCGCGCCGGGCCTTGTGGCCACGCCCTGGACCGCGAACTGGCCGGAGGAGCGCAAGGCGGCGACCGTCGCCAACACCCTGATGGCGCGCCTGGCCGAGCCCGAGGACATCGCCGAGGCGATGCTCTTCCTCGCCGCCGGCGGCGCCTACATCACCGGCGAGACGCTGGTGGTCGACGGCGGGATGATCTGAGGAGACGGCGATGTCGCAGAAGACCGTGATCACCTGCGCCCTGACCGGCTCGTTCGACACGACCGCGAAGAACCCGGCGGTGCCGGTCAGCCCGGAGGCCATCGCCCGCTCGGCGCTCGAGGCGGCCGAGGCCGGCGCCGCGGTGGTGCACATCCATGTCCGCCACCCCGATACCGCGGCGCCGAGCATGGAGTTCGACCATTACCGCGAGGTCGTCGAGCGCATCCGCGAGCGGAACGCCGACGTGATCCTCAACCTGACGACGGGGCCCGGCGGGCGCTTCGTGCCGGGCATGGCCGACCCGGCGGCGGCGGGGCCCGGCACCACCTTCGTCAGCCCGGAGGTGCGGACCCGCCACGTCAGCGCGCTGAAGCCCGAGCTCTGCACCCTCGACGTGGCGACGATGAACTTCGGCGAGCACCTGTTCCTCAACACCCCGGCGCACCTGCGCGCCATGGCCGAGGCGATCCGAACTGCGGGCGTCCGTCCGGAGATCGAGGTGTTCGACCTCGGCCACATCGCGCTCGCCCGCCACCTCGTCGCCGAGGGGCATCTCGCCGCGCCCCCGCTGTTCCAGATCTGCCTCGGCATCCCGTGGGGCGCCCCGGCCGACCCCGAGACCCTGGTGCAGATGCGGGCGCGCCTGCCGGCCGACGCGGTCTGGTCGGCCTTCGGCATCGGCCGGGCCGAATTCCCGATGGTGGCGCTGGCCGCGAGCATGGGCGGCAACGTCCGCGTCGGCCTGGAGGACAACCTCTACCTCGCCCGTGGCAAGCTCGCGCCGAGCAACGCCGCCCTGGTCGAGAAGGCGGTGACGCTGCTGTCGCTCCTCGATTGCGCGCCGGCGACCCCGGACGAGGCGCGCGCGATCTTCCACCTCCCTGCGCGCGATTGAGCGAATCGCGCGAAGCTCCCGAGCGGGAGCGTTCTTCCCGCGACCCCGATGGGGCGGCAAGGGCCTCGCGGGGCATGCCAGGCCGGCCGACGGCACGGCATTGCGACGGCGTTGGCCCCAAAATGTAGATTGTGCGCAATCGATATTCGTGCAAGGAGAGGGCATCGGCTCCGCACGACGCCCGTGCGAACGCCATCCGATCAGGAGACGACGATGCAGGCTCTGTACACCGCCCACGCCCACGCCACCGGCGGCCGCGAGGGTTCCGCGGCGACCGACGACAGCCGCCTCGGCGTCGGCCTCTCGACCCCGAAGGAGCTCGGCGGCAACGGCGGCCCCGGCAGCAACCCCGAGCAGCTCTTCGCCGCCGGCTACGCCGCCTGCTTCCTCGGCGCGATCAAGTTCGTCGCCGCCCAGGACAAGGTGAAGGTGCCCGAGGACGCCCGCGTCGACGCCGAGGTCGGCATCGGCAAGCGCGAGGACGGCACCGGCTTCGGTCTCACCGTCAGCCTCAAGGCCAGCCTGCCGGGCATCGACCCCGCGACGGCCGCCGACCTCGTGAAGCGCGCCGACGTCGTCTGCCCGTACTCGCACGCCACCCGCGGCAACATCCAGGTCGCCGTCGCCGCCGTCTGATCGCGGCCGAACCTGAGACTGCGAGCCTGAAATGAAAAGACCCGCGACGGCAGCCCCGTCGCGGGTCTTTTCATGGGCGTGGTCGCGGGTGGTCAGGCCTCGGCTTCCATCCCCTCGAGCTCCGCGATCATCCCCTCGATCATGCCGAGCCCGATCTGCCAGAAGCCGGGATCGCGTGCGTCGAGGCCGAACGGGGCGAGGAGCTCGCCGTAGGGCTTCGAGCCGCCGGCCGAGAGCAGGGCGAAGTAGCGCTCGACGAAGCCGTCCTCGGCCTTGGCGTAGACCCCGTAAAGCGAGTTCACCAGGCAATCGCCGAAGGCGTAGGCGTAGACGTAGAACGGCGAGTGGATGAAGTGCGGGATGTAGGCCCAGAACGGCTCGTATCCGGCATCGAGCGTGATCGCCGGGCCGAGCGATTCGGCCTGCACCGACATCCACAGGCCGTTGATCTGCTCGGCCGTCAGCTCGCCCTCGGCGCGGGCGAGGTGGACCTTGCGCTCGAACGAGTAGAACGCGATCTGGCGCACCACCGTGTTGATCATGTCCTCGACCTTGGCGGCCAGCATCGCCCGGCGCTGGGTCGTGTTCGTGGTCGCGGCCAGCAGGCGCCGGAAGGTCAGCATCTCGCCGAACACGCTGGCGGTCTCGGCCAGCGTCAGCGGCGTCGGCGCCATCAGCGCGCCGTTGTGGCCGGCCAGCACTTGGTGGACGCCGTGGCCGAGTTCGTGCGCCAGCGTCATCACGTCCCGCGGCTTGCCCTGGTAGTTGACGAGCACGTAGGGGTGGACCGAGGGCACCGTCGGGTGCGCGAAGGCGCCGGGCGCCTTGCCGGGCCGCGTCGGCGCGTCGATCCAGCGCCGGTCGAAGAAGTCCCGCGCGATGCCGGCCATCTTCGGTGAGAACGCATTGTAGGCGTCGAGCACCGTGTCGCGCGCCTCGGTCCAGGGGATGGTGCGCTGCTCGACCTTCGGCAGCGGGGCGTTGCGGTCCCAGTAGGGCAGCGCCTCGACGCCGAACCACTTCGCCTTCAGGCGATAGTAGCGGTGCGACAGCCGCGGATAGGCTTCGCGCACGGCGTCCACGAGCGCGGCGACCACCTCCGGCTCGACCCGGTTCGAGAGGTGGCGGGCATCCGCCACGTCCTTGAAGCCGCGCCAGCGGTCCGAGATCTCCTTGTCCTTGGCCAGCGTGTTGGTGATCAGCGTGAACACCCGCAGGTTCTCGCGGAACACCTCGCTGAGCGCGCCGGCCGCCTCCCGGCGCACCGCGCCGTCCGGGTCCTGAAGCTTGTTCAGCGTCGGCTCCAGCGGCAGCCGCTCGCCCTGGATCGGGAAGCGCAGCGCCGCGATGGTCTCGTTGAACAGCCGGTCCCAGGCCGCGTTCGCGGTGACGGACTTCTCCAGGAACAGTTTTTCGATCCGGTCCTCGAGCTGGAACGGCTTCTCGCGGCGCAGGTCCTCGATCCACGGGGCGTAATGCGCGAGCGGCCCCCCGGCCATCGCCGCGTCCAGCACGGCGTCCTCGATGCGGTTGAGCTCGAGGGCGAAGAACAGCAGGTCGCCGGAGGCGTTCGTCAGGCGCTCGCGGGTGTCGCCGTAGAACTTCGCCCGCGCCTCGTCGGTGGTGTCGCCGGAATAGACCAGCCCGGCATAGGACATCAGCCGGCCGAGCAGCTCCTCGATGCCCTCGTAGGCGGCGACCGCGGCGGCGAGACTGGCGGAGGCGTCGGGGCCGCTCGCGAGCTGCGCGATCTTCCCGGCGTAGGTCTCGGAGAAGGAACGGCAATCCGCCTCCGCTTTCGCGAGGTCGCGGCGGAAGTCCGGGGCGTCCAGGCCGGAATAGAGGTCGGCGAGGTCCCATTCGGGGAGCGGCCCGAGGT
>NZ_VRUX01000151.1:0-8393 GCF_008039885.1 Methylobacterium sp. WL103 | reverse complement strand
CCCCCCCCCCCCCCCATCTTTTTTTTTTTTAAACCATAAGAGGCATTACCATATTGGCTCCGGTCTCGTGGGCTCGGTTTTGTGTATAATAGACAGGCGCCGGCGAGATCGCCGAGCGCTTCCTGGCCAAGGCCGCGGCCCAGGCCAACGGCGGCGCCGGCCTGAACGCCGAGAACCGCGCGATCGTCGATCGCTACCGCGCGATCGGCGGCGACCCGGACGCCGCCGCCCGCGACCTGCGGACACTCGTCCGCGACGCGGGACTGAGCCACGATACACTCGAGGCGACCCTCGACCTGTTCGAGGAGCGCAACGGCTTCATCGCCGCCCGCGGCATGGGGCTCGACGGGTTTCGTTTCTCCGGCGCCTTCGCGCGCAACCTCGACTACTACACCGGCTTCATCTTCGAGGTGACGGCCGCGGGCGGCGACCGGCCCGGCCCCGTGCTGGTCGGCGGCGGCCGCTACGACGGGCTCCTCACCCATCTCGGCAGCGCCACCGCGCAGCCGGCCGTCGGCTGCACCTTCTGGGTCGACCGCGTCGCAGGAGCCGGCCGATGAGCGAGACCATGGACGCAGATGCCCCCCTGGTGCTGGCCGTGCCCTCCAAGGGCCGCCTGCAGGAGAACGCCGCGGCCTTCTTCGGTCGCGCCGGCCTGCGCCTGGCGCAGGGGGCAGGCGCGCGCGACTACCGCGGCAAGCTCGTGGGCGTGGCCGGCGTCGAGGTGCGCTACCTCTCGGCCTCCGAGATCGCGAGCCAGCTCGCTTCGGGCGCGGCCCATCTCGGCATCACCGGCGAGGACCTGATCCGCGAGACGCTGCCCGACGTCCACGGCCAGGTCGAGCTGTTGACGCCGCTGGGCTTCGGCAACGCCACGGTGGTGGTGGCCGTGCCCCAGGCCTGGATCGACGTGCGCGCCATGGCCGACCTCGACGAGGTCGCCGCCGAGATGCGCGCCCGCCATGGCCGGCGCCTGCGCATCGCCACGAAATACGTCAACCTCACCCGCCGCTTCTTCGCGGAGAAGGGGGTGGTGGACTACCGCATCGTCGAAAGCCTGGGCGCCACAGAGGGCGCGCCGGCCGCCGGCTCGGCCGAGATCGTGGTCGACATCACCACCACCGGCGCGACGCTCGCCGCCAACGCCCTGAAGATCCTCGATGACGGGGTGATCCTGCGCTCGGAGGCCAACCTCGTCGCCTCCCTCAACGCGCCCTGGGGCGAGAGCCAGCGCGCGGCGCTCCGCGCCGTGCTCGGCCGGATCGCCGCCGAGGAGCGGGCGCGGACCACCCGCGAGGTCCGCGCGGCGATGCCGGAATCCGGTGCGATCGACCTCGCCAGCATCAGCGGCCTGCACGAGGCCGAGCTGCCCTACGGCGCCCCGCGCGGACCCGACGGGGAAATCGTGATGCGCTGCCCGGCCGACGCGGTCTTCGACCTCGCCGACAGCTTGGTGCGGGCGGGCGCCCAGGCCGTCACCGTCCGCCGGATCGACTACGCCTTCGCCGCCGAGAACCCCCTGGCGGAGCGGCTGCTGGCGCGGCTTTAGGACCGCCCGTCAGGGTTTGCCACCGAGCGACCTATTGCGGCCCCTGCTTGGCGAATTCAGACTGCACCGCGCGCAGCACCTTGAGGCGCGCGTCGTAGATCGCCTTGAGGCAGGCGGTGTCGGCGGCGCAGGCGCGGCGCTCGGTGAGCCAGCTCTCCTGGTCGTCGCGGAGCTTGGCGCGGCCGCCCATCGGCAGCACGTCCTTCAGAATCTCGAAGCGGGTCGCCATCTCGACGTCGCGGTCGTTGAGGGCGAGCGTCGTGCAGATCGCTCTCTCGTCGGCCGCCTTGGCCGCCTCGCAATCGAAGCTCGCCGAACGGGCGGGGCTTGCGGCGAGCAGGGCCGCGAGGACGGGCAGGACGAGGCTCGGCTTGGCGGTCATGGCGGTCCAATGGGGCGGTGCTCCGCTCTCCATCGCACGCCGGCCGGGCGAACCGAACGGATAAATCGTGCGCCGAAGCATTTTCGAGCGAGGTGGATGCCGGCTCGCAGGAAGCCATGCGGCCCCGCAACAAGAGAGAGCATTTTTCGGTGATCTCTGGATCACCGAAAAATGCTCTAGAGGCCGGGCTTCACGACCACCAGCACGACGATGACGATCATCAGCAGCGTCGGCACCTCGTTGAGCACGCGGTAGAACTTGTGGCCGCGGCTGTTCCGGTCGGCGGCGAAATCCTTGACCATCCGGGCGAGCCAGCCGTGTATGCCGGTCATCGCCAGCACCAGCGCGAACTTCGCCTGAAGCCACCCGGTGACGTAGGCGCCGCTCGTCCAGGCCAGGGTCAGGCCGAGGACCCAGGTGACGATCAGGGCCGGGTTCATGATCGCCTTGAGCAGGCGCCGCTCCATCACCTTGAACGTCGCCGCCTGCGCCGCCGAGCCCGGGCCGGGGGGCAAGGACGCGTGGTAGACGAACAGCCGGGGCAGGTAGAGCATCCCGGCCATCCACGCGATCACCGCGACGACGTGGAACGCCTTGATCCAGGGATAGAGGTTGTCGAGCACGGGTCAGGGTTCCGGGTGTGATGTTCGGGCAGGGCGCATGTTTCCGGAATTAGGCGGATAGGGCGCGTTTCTCCCTCTCCCCGCTTGCGGGGAGAGGCCCACAGGCACCTCGTCGTGCCTGTGGGAAGCGGAGGCGAAGCCGCAGCGGCGGTGAGGGGGCGCGAACGAAGAGGCTCCTTCGGCGCAGCCCCCTCACCCTTGGCTGCCGCCTCGCCGCGACGACGACAAGGTCGTCGCGGCCCTCTCCCCGCAGGCGGGGCGAGGGGAATGCGCGGCCTCTAGCAGGTGTCCCTCAAGAGGACGGCGAACCGCCCCGCAGCCGCGCCAGCATCTGCTCCACGTGCGCCACCGGCGTCTGCGGGGTGATGCCGTGGCCGAGGTTGAAGATGTGGGGCAGGCCACGGGTGGCGTCGAGCACCGCGTCGACGGCGGCATCGAGCGCCGCGCCGCCCTCGATGAGGGTGTCGGGGTGGACGTTGCCCTGCGTCACCGTCGTCGCCGGCACCCGGTCGCGCAGGGCCTTGAGGTCGATCGACCAGTCGACGCCGACCGCGTCGGCGCCGGTCTCGGGCACCACGCGGGCATGGCCCTCGAGCCCGGCGCCGCGGCAGAACACGATGATCTTCGCATCCGGCACCGCCGCGCGGATGCCGGCGATCATCCGCGCGATCGGGGCGAACGACCAGCGGCTCAAGGCGTCCTGCTCGGTCTCCTCGGGGAGCGCGCTGTCGGACACGTCGCCTACCGGCTCGACCAGCGCCGTGCCGGCCGGCAGGGCGGGCGGAAGCGTGCCGGCATGCGACTCGAAGATCTGCACCGCGTCGGCGCCGGCCCGGAGCTGGCGCACCAGGTACTCGGTCTGCACGGTGACCAGGCGGTCGATCAGTTCGTCGACCAGGCCCGTGTCGGCCTCGGCAAGCGCACGGGCGGGCGCGAGGTCCGGGGTGCCCCGTCCCCCGATCATGTAGCTCGCCACCGTCCAGGGGGCCCCGCAGAAGCCCAGGAGCGTGGTCTCGGGCGGCAGCTCCGCCCGCAGGCGCCGCACCGTCTCGAAGACCGGCTCGAGATGGGCGAAGATCGCCGGGTCGCCGGCCTGCCGCAGGCGCTCGAACTCGGCCCGGCCTTCGAGGGGATCGAGGCGTGGCCCCTCGCCCTCGACGAAGCGCACGTCCTGTCCCAGCGCGTGCGGGATCACGAGGATATCGGAGAACAGGATCGACGCCTCGAAGCCGAAGCGGCGGATCGGCTGCAACGTCACCTCGACGGCGAAGTCCGGGCTGTAGCAGAGGTCGAGGAACGAGCCGGCCTCCGCCCGCGTCGCCCGGTACTCGGGGAGGTAGCGCCCGGCCTGACGCATCATCCAGGCGGGGGGCGGCGAGATCGCCTCGCCGGCGAGCACCCTGAGGACCTTCCGGTCGGGGCCGCCCTGCACCGTGCCCTGCGTGGCCATCGTGTCCCCCAATGCCGCCTCCCGTTCCGCCCTGTCGGGCTCAGGTCTTGTTGTCGAAGGCCCGTTCGTCCGGTCCCCGTCGAAGCGCGACGAAGGCCGTCCCCAGCCCGGTCTAATCTAAGAGAAGAGAGATTCTAGGACTCTGTTTTTTCTCTTGGAGGCATGAGTCATGGGAGTGCAAGCGTGTCCACAGGCTCTCCCGGGCCCAACGCCGTTAAGCAGGCTTTAACGGATTGCCGATAATGTCTGCGATAGGCCAGTCCCGCCAGCGCCTTGCGCGGGCCGACGGCGGTCGTTGCGCGCCTGCGTCCCGGATTCTCCCAGGCGCACGGATTCCGACACGCCCGATCGGACACCCTGTTGACGCGGGAGTCGATGGATTTCGCGGACTCCGGCTGGACCGGGCCGGCGGGCCATCCTATCCACACTTATCGACTCCCCTGACGGCCGGCGGTGGATAAGGGAGCCTCCCCCGCTTCCGCGACCGGAGGAGACCGGATGAGCCGCAGCTACTTCCACCTCCACCTCGTCTCGGATTCCACCGGCGAGACCCTGATCAACGTCGGCCGCGCGGCGGCCGCCCAGTACGAGGGCGTCTCGGCGATCGAGCACGTCTACCCGCTGGTGCGCTCCGGGCCGCAGCTCGAACGGGTGATCTCGGAGATCCAGGCGGCGCCGGGACTCGTGCTCTACACCCTCGTCGGCGGCGACCTCGGCGAGCGTCTGGAGACCGCGTGCCGGGAATCGAGTTCGCCCTGCCTCTCGGTGCTGCAGCCGGTGCACAACCTGCTGCAATCCTACCTCGGCACACAGAAGGCGGCCCGGCCCGGGGCGCAGCACACGCTGAACGCGGAGTATTTCAAGCGCATCGACGCGATGAACTTCACGCTCGCCCACGACGACGGCAACCTGCCCGACGACCTCGAGGAGGCCGACGTGATCCTGATCGGGGTCAGCCGCACCTCGAAGACGCCGACCGGGATCTACCTCGCCAACCGCGGCCTCAAGACCACCAACCTGCCGCTCGTGCCCGGCATGCCGCTGCCGCCGGCGCTGGAGCGGGTGCGCAAGGCCCTCGTCGTCGGGCTGATCGCGTCGCCGGAGCGCATCGTCCAGATCCGCCAGAACCGCCTGCTCAGCCTCAACGCCGACGATTCCTCGATGTACGTCGACAAGGACGCCGTCGCCGACGAGATCACCGCCTCGCGCCGCCTGTTCAGTAAGAACCGCTGGCCGACCATCGACGTCACCCGCCGTTCGATCGAGGAGACCGCCGCCGCGATCCTCGACCTGTACCGCGACCACCGGCTGAAGTTCATCGCCGCGTGAGGGGCGCTCTCGGGGGCAGGCTCGATGATGTCCGCTTCAAGCGGATAGTCCTTGATTATTCTGCGCCTGAGGCCGATCCTTGCCCATGGATTTCGCGTGGGACGATGCGAAACACGAGAAGACCCTACGGAAGCGTGGGTTCGATTTCGATTTCGCTGCCGGGAACTTCGACGGCGACACGGTCGAGGTCGAGGACGATCGCCGGGATTACGGAGAGACCCGTATCCGCGCGACCGGCGAGCGGGACGGCTTCGTCCTGACGGTGATCTATACCGATCGCGACGGCGTGCGCCGCATCATCTCGGCGCGGTTGTCCAATGCGAAGGAGCGCAGGCAATGGCTCGGGTCACGGCAGACGAGCTTCGGACCCACCGGCCCATGATCGATCGCGAAAAGATGGCGGCGACGACGGAGGCCGACATCCACCGCCACGGGATCGAGGATGGCGAACCGGCGGATGGCGATTTACCCGATGGCGTGCTGGTAGTCCCCTCGGCTCGCCTGCGCCTGCATCTCGGCATGTCGCAGACTGTCTTCGCACAGGCGATCGGCGTGCCGCTCAAGACGGTGCAGAACTGGGAGCAGGGGCGGACGCCGCCCGATCCGGCAGCCCGCACCCTGCTCGCGCTCGTCGCAGCAGACCCGCGCCACGTCCTGGGCCTTCTCGGATGGGCGGAGCGGGACGACGTGCCCGACGACCAGGCGCTCGAAGCTGAGACCGGGACGCAGTCGGCGCGGAAGGACAAGCCGACCGGAAGATGGTTTCAGTGTGATGCAGACCTTCGGCGGGCGAAGATGGCCGCACGGCGTGCATGACCGAGGCCGGCCCATGTCTGTCCCACAACGCGCACCCGTCGCCATCCGCCCCGTTGACCGGGCGCTAACCCCGCCGCGGTAATCCTGTCTTCGGGGTCAGCGTCGCGTATCGGTCCCCTCAAGCTCCGTCGGCCGGCTCGTTCCGGACGGCGGGGTTTTGGGCGTGGTGCCGGCCGGCGCTTGCGGCGTTCCGCCGATCCGTGACACTCCGGCGGGATGCCAACCTCGTCTTTCCCCTCGCCCTCGGTTTGGCGGGGCCCGAGCCCCCTCGTCCTCGCCTCCACCAGCTCGACGCGGCGGATGCTGCTCGAGAGTGCCGGTCTGGTCGTCGAGGCGCGTGCGCCGGGCGTCGACGAGCGCGCGGTCGAGGCCGATTGCACCGGCCAGGATCCCAAGAGTTCCCCCGAGGGGCTGGCCCTGCGGCTCGCAGAGGCGAAGGCCTTTGCCGTGGCGCAGACCTGTTCCGACCGCGTCGTCGTCGGCGCCGACCAGGTGCTCGATGCCGACGGCCGCGTGTTCCACAAGCCCACCAGCCTGGAGGAGGCCCGCGCGCAGCTCGGCGAACTCGCCGGCCGCACCCACGCCCTGCATTCCGCCGTCGCGATCGTGCAGGGCGGCCGGGTCGAGAGCTTCGTCGAGACCGCCCGCCTCACCCTGCGCCCGCTCGATCCGGACGCGATCGCGGCCTATGTGGCTCTGGCCGGCGCGGATCGCGTGCGGGCCAGCGTCGGCGGCTACCAGCTTGAAGGGCTCGGCATCCACCTGTTCGACCGGGTCGAGGGCGACCACAGCACCATCCTGGGCCTGCCGCTGCTGCCGCTGCTCGCGCGGCTGCGGGCCTCCGGGCTCCTGACGTTTTAGGAACGCGACATGGCGGGACACGATCACCACGATCATGCCGGGCACGACCACGGTCACGACCATGGCGGCCATAGTCATGCCAGCCACAGCCACGGTGGGCTCGGCCACGTCCACGCCCCGGCGAGCTTCGGACGCGCCTTCGCGATCGGCATCGCGCTCAACACCGCCTTCGTGGTGATCGAAGCCGGCTACGGGTTGGCGGCCAACTCGATGTCGCTGGTGGCCGATGCCGGCCACAACCTCTCCGACGTGCTCGGGTTGGTGGCCGCCTGGGTCGCCTCGGTGCTGGTCAAGCGCCGCTCCACCGCGCGCTTCACCTACGGCCTGCGCGGCTCCTCGATCCTGGCCGCCTTGTTCAACGCGGTGTTCCTGCTCGTCGCCACCGGCGCGATCCTGTGGGAGGCGGTCTCGCGCCTGATCCATCCCGAGCCCGTGGTCGGCACGACCGTGATGGTGGTGGCGGGCCTCGGCATCCTGGTGAACGGGGTCACCGCCTGGCTGTTCGCGTCCGGCGCCAAGGGCGACATCAACATCCGCGGTGCCTTCCTGCACATGGCCGCCGACACCGCGGTCTCGGCCGGCGTCGTGCTCGCGGGCCTCGCCATCCTGGCCACCGGCCTCGATTGGATCGACCCCGCCGTCAGCCTCGTCGTCGCCGGCCTGATCGTCTGGGCGACCTGGGGGCTCCTGCGCGACAGCGTGGCGATGTCCCTCGACGCGGTGCCCCCCGGCATCGACCCGGACGCGGTGCGCGCCTACCTCGACGCCCGCCCGGAAGTCTCGGGCCTGCACGACCTCCACATCTGGCCGATGAGCACTACCGAGATCGCGCTGACGGCGCATCTGGTGATGGCCGGCGGCCACCCGGGCAACGGCTTCCTCGTCGAGGTCGCCGAGGCGCTGCGCGCCCGCTTCGGCATCGCCCACGCGACCCTGCAGATCGAGGAGGCCGGCGGCCCGCCCTGCCTCCTCGCGCGGGAGTGCGTGGCGTGAGGCGCGCCTTCGTCGTCGGCCATCCGATCGCGCATTCGCGCTCGCCGCTGATCCACGGGCACTGGCTGCGCGAGCATGGGATCGCCGGCAGCTACGAGCGGATCGCCGTCGCGCCCGACGCCTTCGAGGCGTTCTTTCGCCGGCTTCCGGAATCCGGTTTCAGTGGCGGCAACGTCACGATCCCGCACAAGGAGGCGGCCTTTGCGCTCTGCGACGCGCTGAGCCCGCGGGCCCGCGCCATCGGGGCCGTGAACACCCTGGTGGTCGGCGCCGACGGTCGGATCTTCGGCGACAACACCGACGCACCGGGCTTCACCGCCCACCTCGACCAGAGCCTGGGCGCCGGCTGGCCGGAGCGGGCCGGCACCGCCCTGGTGCTCGGGGCGGGCG
>NZ_VRUX01000150.1:0-8533 GCF_008039885.1 Methylobacterium sp. WL103 | reverse complement strand
GCGGGAAGCTGCGCTCGCCGGCGACGCCGCCGAGCGCAGCTTCCCGCAGGCGCCGAAGCCCTAGAGCATCTTCTGTGATCGCTAGATCACAGAAGATGCTCTAGGGTGTGGTGAGGATTCAACGATTGGGGATTTCGGCACGGGCGTTGATGTGATTCAAGGCTGCTTTTGGAGAGCCGCCTTTGACTGTCGCGCCTGATCCCGATGTCCTGAGCGACGCGCAGTGGGCACGGTTGGCGCCGCTGATGCCTGGCGGCTGCAAGGGCAAGCGTGGTCCGCGCACGGACAACCGGCTGTTTATGGATGCCGTCCTGTGGATGACCCGGGCCGGTGGGCGCTGGAAGGACCTGCCCGACCGCTTCGGCAAGGTCGGGACGGTCAAGCGCCGCTATTACGACTGGATGGCCCGCGGGGTGCTGTCCGACATCCTCGCGGTTCTCCGAGGAGGCCGACCTCGAATGGGTCTGCGTGGACGCCACCATCGTGCGCGCCCACCAGCAGGCCGCCGGAGCCCGCCGGGAAAAGGGGGCTCGAATGCCCAGGGCCTGGGCCGCTCCCGCGGCGGCCTGAGCACCAAGATCCACCTCGCCTGCGACGCGCTGGGCAACCCCGTGCGGTTACTCGCAGGCCCCGGCCAGCAGGGCGAGGTGTTGCGCGCGGCCGAACTGATCGAAGGGCTCGCCTGCCGCCACGTCATCGCCGACCGGGCCTACGATGCCGAACACTTCCACGATACCGTGCTCGACGCCGAGGCTCAGCCCGTCATCCCGCCGCGGCCCAATCGGCGCCGGCCGCACGCCTACGACAAGCACCTCTATAAAGAGCGCAACCTGATCGAACGCTGCTTTGCAAAGCTCAAACAATTCCGCCGCGTCGCCACCCGCTACGACAAGCTCCTCGTCAACTTCCTCAGCTTCGTCACCATGGCAGCCATCATCATCTGGCTCAAATAGTTAAATCCTCACTACGCCCTAGCCTGTTGTTGGTCACATTTTCTTCACGCGAGCCGGTCTCCACCTCGCTTGAAAATGCTCTAGCGCAGCCCGATGCCGGGGGTTGTGCGGCCGGGCAGGCGCGGCACCTTCGCGGTGCGCGACTCGATCGGGCCGCCGCAGGCGTAGACGAACTCGGTCTGCAGGTCAGTAAACACCGCCTCGCCGGTGATCTTGCAATCCTCGCGCACGGTCTCGTCGAGGTAGGTCCGCGCCGCGAGGCGGAAACGCGCCGCCCGCGTCTCGCCGGGGTCGCGCTCGGCGTAGCGGTCGCCGATGCCGCAGCCGGTGACCTCGCGCAGGGCGTTCGAGACGACGAGCATCCGCCGCTGCTGGCGCTGGTCGTAGACTTCGTAGGGATCGTTGCAGGAGATCGTGACTACCTGCGGCGTCAGGCTGACGTAGGTCTTGGAGATGTGGGAGAAGCCGGTGCAGCCGGTGACCGCGAGGCCCGTCGCGACGGCGAGGAGGAACGCCAGCCGCTGCATACCCGTCTCCACGCAACCCGCCCGCGGACCATCCCGCCCGGGCATTGAAGCCGCGATGGCCGCCCGGTCAAGCTCCACTGGGACACAGGTGCCGGCTTATGCGCCCCCACCCTCCCAATCCTCGACGCGCAAGCCCGGCACCCGCGCGAATTCGCGTACGTCGCGGGTGACGAGGATCAGGTTTCGGGCGAGCGCCTGGCCGGCGATCAGCGCGTCGTAGGGGCCGATCGGCGTTCCGGCCTCGGCGAACGCGGCACGAATCTCGCCCGCCTTGCGGTCGTCGTCCAACGCGAAATCCACGATCGACATGCGCAATCCCTCGAACGCTTCGAGGGCGACGTCGACGCGCAGAGCGCGAAAGGCTCCGAACAGAAGCTCGTGCGCGACGATGACGGAGAGGCCGTAAGCGCGTCTGGGATGGCCGAAGACCTTTTCGGTGACGACAGGTCTCCGGTTCATCACCGCGATCAGCACGTTCGTGTCGAGCAGGAACCTCTGTCGAAGAGCGCATCGAGACCGGGTCGGTCCTGCTGCGGCAAATCCTGCTCGACGGCCGCGAGAAGGCCCGTGGCGACCTCGTCGGTCAGGTGAGGAAACGACGCCTACTCGTCGTCCAACGGTTCGAGGATGACGGCGTAGCCATCGCGCCTGATCCGCACCGCCTCCGCGTCGAAGCGGAGTTCCTTCGGCAAGCGGACGGCCTGCGATTGCCCGGACCAGAACACCTTCGCGATGTCGGCCATGACTGCCACCTGCCATATCTTCCAAGGGATATATGCAGATGGCGTCCAGGCAGGAAACGGGCGAGGCGGGCCCGCTACTCCGCCGCCACCGCCAGATACCGTGCCGGGTCGTAGTTCAGGATCGGCCCGAGCCAGCGCTCCACGGCATGGAGGTCCATGCCCTTGCGCTCGGCGTAATCCTCGACCTGGTCGCGCTCGACCTTCGCGACGCCGAAATAGTGTGCCTTCGGGTGCGCGAGGTAGAGGCCGGAGACCGACGAGCCCGGCCACATGGCGTAGGATTCGGTGAGCTTCACACCGATGCGGCGCTCGGCCTGGAGCAGGTCGAACAGGGTGACCTTCTCGGTGTGGTCGGGCTGCGACGGGTAGCCCGGGGCCGGGCGGATGCCGTCGTATTCCTCGCGCACGAGGTCTTCCGGCGCGAAGGTCTCGTCCGGCGCATAGCCCCAGAACTCGCGCCGCACGCGCTCGTGCATGCGCTCGGCGAAGGCCTCGGCGATGCGGTCGGCGAGCGCCTTGACCAGGATCGAGCGGTAGTCGTCGTTGGCCCGCTCGAACTTCTCGGCGATCCGCACCTCTTCCAGGCCCGCCGTGACGACGAAGCCGCCGACGTAGTCGGCGATCCCGGTCTCGGCCGGCGCGACGAAGTCGGACAGGCAGGTGTTCGGCCGGCCGTCGCGCTTCGACAGCTGCTGGCGCAGGCCGTGGAAGGTGGCGAGTTGCTCGGACCGGCTCTCCCCGGTGTAGAGGGCGATGTCGTCGCCTATCGCGTTGGCCGGCCAGAACCCCAGGATCGCCTTCGGGTTGAACCAGCGCTCGGCGACGATCTGCTTCAGCATCGCCTGCGCGTCGTCGAACAGGGCTTTGGCCGCCGGCCCCTGGTTCGGATCCTCGAAGATCGCCGGGTAGCGGCCCTTGAACTCGTAGGTCTGCAGGAACGGCGTCCAGTCGATGTAGGGCACGAGGTCCGCGACCTCGTAGGTGCCGAAGACGCGGGTGCCGGTGAAGCTCGGCTTCTTCGGTGCGTACTCCGTCCAGTCAATCTTGAAGGCGTTGGCGCGGGCCTTGGCGAGCGGCAGGCGCTGCTTGTCGAGCTCCGAGCGGGCGTGGGCGTCGGCGACCTTGGCGTACTCGGCCTGCACCTTCTCGATCACGCCGCCGCGGGTCTCCTTGGAGATCAGGCTCGACACTACGCCGACCGCGCGGCTGGCGTCGGTGACGTAGATCGCTTGGCCCCGCTGGTAGGACGGGTGGATCTTCACCGCGGTGTGGACGCGGCTGGTGGTGGCGCCGCCGATCAGCAGCGGCACGTCGAAGCCCTCGCGCTCCATCTCGGCGGCGACGTGCACCATCTCGTCGAGCGAGGGCGTGATCAGCCCAGACAGCCCGACAATGTCGACGTTCTCCTTGCGAGCGACGTCGAGGATCTTGGCCGCTGGCACCATCACGCCGAGATCGATGATCTCGTAGTTGTTGCAGGCCAGCACGACGCCGACGATGTTCTTGCCGATGTCGTGGACGTCGCCCTTCACGGTGGCCATCAGCACCTTGCCGGCGGCGCGGCGCTTGCCGTCGCCGCCGTTGGCGAGCTTCTCCGCCTCCATGTACGGCTCGAGGTAGGCCACCGCCTGCTTCATCACGCGGGCGGACTTCACCACCTGCGGCAGGAACATCTTACCGGAGCCGAACAGGTCGCCGACCACGTTCATGCCGGCCATCAGCGGCCCCTCGATGACGTGGAGCGGGCGCTCGACGCCCTGGCGCGCCTCCTCGGTGTCGGCGAGGATGTACTCGGTGATGCCGTTGACCAGCGCATGCTCGATGCGCTTCTCGACCGTGTTCTGGCGCCAGGTCAGGTCGGCGGTCTTGGCCTGGGCCGAAGCGCCGGTCTTGAAGCGTTCGGCCGACTCCAGCAGGCGGTCGGTGGAATCGTCGCGCCGGTTGAGGACCACGTCCTCGCACAGCTCGCGCAGCTCCGCCGGAAGCTGGTCGTAGACCGCGAGCTGGCCCGCGTTCACGATGCCCATGTCCATGCCGACCTTGATCGCGTGGTACAGGAACACTGCGTGCATCGCCTCGCGCACGGGCTCGTTGCCGCGGAAGGCGAAGCTCAGGTTCGAGATGCCGCCCGAGATGTGGGCGTGGGGCAGCGTCTCGCGGATGATGCGGGTGGCCTCGATGAAGGCGACGCCGTAGCCGTTGTGCTCTTCGATGCCGGTCGCCACCGCGAACACGTTCGGATCGAAGATGATGTCCTCGGGCGGAAAGCCGACCTCCTCGGTCAGCACCTTGTAGGCCTTGGTGCAGATTTCGACCTTGCGCTCCAGCGTGTCGGCCTGCCCCTCTTCGTCGAAGGCCATCACCACCACGGCCGCGCCGTAGGAACGGCACACCTTGGCGTCGGCGATGAACTTCTCGATGCCCTCCTTCATGGAGATCGAGTTCACGATCGCCTTGCCCTGGATGCACTTGAGGCCGGCTTCGATGACGTGGAACTTCGAGGAATCGACCATCACCGGCACGCGGGCGATGTCGGGCTCGGCGGCGACGAGGTTGAGGAACTCGACCATCGCCTTCTCGGAATCGAGCAGGCCCTCGTCCATGTTGACGTCGATGATGCTGGCGCCGGCCGCGACTTGGTCGCGCGCCACGTCGAGGGCCGCCGCATAGTCGCCTGCCGTGACGAGCTTGCGGAACTTGGCCGAGCCGGTGACGTTCGTGCGCTCGCCGACGTTCACGAAGGGAATCTCCTTCGTCAGCGTGAACGGCTCCAGGCCGGACAACCGCATCAGCGGCGCGATCGTCGGGATCGCTCGCGGCGTCTTGCCGGCGACGGCCTCGGCAATGGCGCGGATGTGGTCCGGCGTGGTGCCGCAGCAGCCGCCGACCATGTTGACGATGCCGCCCTCGGCGAACTCGGCGACGAGCTTGGCCATCGCCTCCGGGCTCTCGTCGTAGAGGCCGAACTCGTTGGGCAGGCCGGCATTCGGGTAGGCGCAGACTAGCGTGTCGCAGACGCGGGAGAGCTCGGAGATGTGGCCGCGCATCTCGCGGGCGCCGAGGGCGCAGTTGAGGCCGAAGGTCAGCGGCCGGCAATGGCGCAGCGCATTCCAGAACGCCTCGGGGGTCTGGCCCGACAGGGTGCGCCCGGACAGGTCGGTGATCGTGCCGGAGATCTGGATCGGCAGCTTGACGCCGCGCTCGTCGAACACCTGCCAGGTGGCCGCGATCGCCGCCTTGGCATTGAGGGTGTCGAAAATGGTCTCGATCAGGATCAGCTCGGCGCCGCCGTCCATCAGGCCGCGGACCTGCTCGGCATAGGCCTGCTTGACCTGATCGAAGGTCACGGCGCGGTAGCCGGGGTTGTTCACGTCCGGCGAGATCGACAGCGTGCGGTTGGTCGGGCCGACGGCGCCGGCGACGAACCGGCGGCGGCCGTCCTTCTCCTCGGCGAGCTTGGCGGCCTCGCGGGCGAGCCGCGCGCCTTGCGCGTTCAGCTCGTGAATCACCGATTCCATGCCGTAATCGCCTTGCGCGATCGTGGTGCCGGAGAAGGTGTTGGTCTCGCAGACGTCGGCGCCGGCCAGGAAGTAGTCGAGGTGGATCTGCCGGATCGCGTCGGGCTGCGTCAGGATCAGGAGGTCGTTGTTGCCCTTCTGGTCGTGGGAGTGGTCCTTGAACCGTTCGCCCCGGAAGTCGGCCTCGCCATAGCCGAGGCGCTGGATCACGGTGCCCATCGCCCCGTCGAGGACGAGGATCTTCTCCTTGGCGCGCTGGCGCAGGGCGGCTTCGATTTCGGTGCCGTCGACGGGGCGGAGGTCGGTCATGGATGTCTCACTCGTCATTCCGGGGCCGCGCAGCGGAGCCCGGAATCCAGAACCGCGACGGGTCCGGGAGGTCGGTTTCGGCTGTCGTCGAAGTCGTTTCGGCAAGGTCGGAGCGTCTGGATCCCGGGCTCGCCTGCGGCGCCCCGGGATGACGGAGCGGTCGAGCCGTCAGGCGGCCTTCGCCGCCATCACCTTCGGCGCCTGGGCACGCAGGCCGAGAAGATGGCAGATCGCGTAGACGAGGTCGGAGCGGTTCATCGAGTAGAAGTGGAAGTCGTTGACCCCCTCGTCCACCAGATCGAGCACCTGCTCGGCCGCCACGGCCGCCGCCACCAGCCGGCGAGTCTCGACGTCGCCCTCAAGCCCCTCGAACCGCGCCGCCAGCCAGTACGGCACCGAGGCGCCGGTGCGGCGGGCGAAGTTGGCAGCCTGCTTGAAGTTCTGCACCGGCAGGATGCCGGGGATGATCGGGATGTCGATGCCGGCGGCGCGCACCTTGTCGACGTAGCGCAGGTAGACCTCGTTCTCGAAGAAGAACTGCGTGATCGCCTGGTCGGCGCCGGCGTCGACCTTGGCCTTCAGCGCGTCGATGTCGGCGTCGAGCGAGGCGGCCTCGGGGTGCTTCTCGGGATAGGCCGAGACCGAGACCTTGAAGTCGCCGATCCGCTTGATGCCGGCCACGAGGTCCGAGGTCTGCGCGTAGCCGCCGGGATGCGGCCGGTAGGCGTGGCCGACGCCCTCGGCCGGGTCGCCGCGCAGCGCCACGATGTGGCGCACGCCGGCATCCCAGTAGGACTGCACCACCGCATCGATCTCGTCGCGGGTCGCGTCCACGCAGGTGAGGTGGGCGGCCGGCTTGAGGCCGGTCTCGGTCACCATGCGGGCGACGGTGTTGTGGGTACGCTCGCGGGTGGAGCCGCCTGCGCCGTAGGTCACCGAGACGAACTTCGGCCCGAGCGGCGCCAGGCGCTCGATCGAGGACCAAAGGATCTTCTCCATCTCCTCGGTCTTCGGCGGGAAGAACTCGATCGAGACGCGGATCGGGTGGTAGCCGTCGCGGCTGGCACGGTGGCGGATGGCGTTCGGCATGGGCTTCGTCCTCGATGTCGTTCGGTTCAGACGATCGTCACGGATATCTGGCCGCCTCAGGCGACGGCGCGCTCGGGTCGGATGGCCTCGGGCATCGCGCGGCGGTCCGCCGCGAGCCAGAGGGTGACGGTGAGCTGGGCCCTGTCCGTCGGTGCGAGGTCGCGGGTCACCTCGGTGTCGAGCCCGGCCTCGGCCAGCCAGCCCGAGACCTGGTCGGCGGCAAAGCCCAGGCGGCGGTGAGCCTGCGACTCGCGCAGGAATTCGAGGTCGTGCGGCGCGAAATCGACCACCAGCATCCGACCGCCCGGCGCCACGAGGCGGGCCGCCTCGCGCAAGGCGCGCCCAGGCTCGTCGAGGTAATGCAGCACCTGATGCACCACCACGAGGTCGAAGCTTCCGCGGGCGAAGGGCGGCGCGTGGATGTCACCTTGGCGTAGGTCGACCCGCGAAAGGCCCATCCGCTCGAGGTTGGCGCGGGCGACCGACAACATGGCGTGGCTCGAGTCGAGGCCGGTCGCGCGGGCGGCGAGCGGCGCCAGCAGCCCGAGCATCCTCCCGGTGCCGGTGCCGAGATCGATCAGGCTGCGGACCGGGCGCGGACCGAGCGCCGCCAAAACAGCCGCCTCGACGGTGGCCTCGGGCACGTGGAGCGAGCGCAGCTCGTCCCATTTCGGCGCGAGCCGCGCGAAGAAGGTCTTGGCGGTTTCCGCCCGCTGGTTGCGGACCGCATCGAGCCGGGCGCGATCCTCGGAGAGCGGTGCGCCGTCGCGTGCGAGCCCCGCGATCAGCGGATCGACGAGGCCGGCCCGGGTCTCGGACAAGCGGAAGAACGCCCAAGCCCCTTCGCGGTGGCGCTCGATGAGCCCGGCCTCGACGAGAAGCTTGAGGTGGCGCGAAATCCGCGGCTGCGACTGGCCGAGGATGTCGGTGAGGTCGGAGACCGAGAGCTCGCCCTCCGACAGCAGCGCCAGGATGCGCAGGCGCGTCTCCTCAGCCGCCGCCCGGAGCACACCGAGGGCGTCGGGGAAGGAGACCGGTGCCGTCGTCTGGGCGCGATCATGAGACATAAAGATATCTTTATGTTCGATCGCATCTTGTGGCAAGCGCCTTTTCTTAAGCACGACGCCTATTCGGCATCCCACAGCCACGCAGCGCCGCGCACGCCGGAGGCGTCGCCGTGCAGGCTTTCGCGGATCGGCGTGTCGAAGCGGTCCGAGAACACGTGCGGCGCGGTCGCCGCCGGCAGTCCGCCGATTAGTTCCGGGACCCGCGAGAGGCCGCCGCCGATCACGACCACGTCGGGATCGAGGATGTTGACCACGTGGGCGACACCGCGGCCAAGCCGGTCGAGATAGGCGGCGAAGCTCGCCCGCGCGCCGGCCTCGCCTGCGCGC
>NZ_VRUX01000014.1:0-25934 GCF_008039885.1 Methylobacterium sp. WL103 | reverse complement strand
TGCCCAAGCGCTGGATTGTCGAGCGAACGATCGGTTGGCTCAACCGCTGCCGCCGTCTCGCGAAGGATTGGGAATGCAAAAGCCGGAAAGGGCGAGCGTTCGTCCTCTTGGCCTCCATCCGCCTCATGACCCGAAAGCTCTGTCAGAAAACATCATGATGCCGGACAGACTCTAAAAGACCGTAAGAAGGTCAGGCAAGCCGTGCGCAGGTCTATATCTTTTAGAGATTATCACGAAACTACTGGTAAGAATAAACCATCAGATGATTTAAGTCTATATTCGAATTCAACTTTTGATGATGGAAACCTACAAGCGCTTAGCGGCAGTGTTATTCGTCTATACAGCCAGGCGAAAGCAGGCGATCTTGTTATTGTTCCAGGTAGAGACGAATTCGAAGGAATGCTGCGCTCAATCCTAAAAATTGGAGAAATAGCATCTGAATTCGATCCAACTCAGAAATATACCGGAGACAGACTTTCTACTAAAAATGTTCCTATAAGAGATATAAAATGGCTCAATACCGTTCCGAGAAGAGAGGTTAGCCTTCATCTTGAGAGAAAAATCGGACGACCCCCGGCAATTCGCCGCATTAAAATTGATAAAGACTCCGAAGATTTACTGAAATACGCTTATAAATCTTATATTTTTGCAGGTAATTCAAGCAGTCTTATCTCAGCAGATAAATACGATGGAGCCGATTTTGTTATTCTAAACCAATCCAGCGATCTCATTGCATTTCTTGTTGCAGCGCACGCTGTCTTTTCAGCCGACGGCAATAATGATTTTCCTGTCATTGATGACGTAAGAAAATTTACTAGAGAGCATTTCTCAGAAGCAAGCGTAGATAATATTGTAGTCGATTTTGCATCCCCAGGATACTGGAGAATTATTGGGGCTTCAGTTTCGCTGGCTGCATTCGTTGGTCTCGGGGTAACTGTATTGACAAGCGACGCTTCAGTCGCCGATTTAAAGTCTGGCATTATCGTAGAAAACTCAGTCTCTCCTAATGACCCGACAGCTCATGATCTTGAAGTATCGATGAACCATTTTTTAAAATCTATTGGCAAAGTTTCGCTTAAGGACGCTATGAAGGAAGGCAACGAAGCTAGAAAGATCATTGGCTTGTCGAGCCCAGCGCAGGTCAAGAAATGAATAACGTTTCCCGTTTTTTCCGTGCTGCGTGGAAACTGCTGGTCGGAGAGAATATACCCGTCTGGTTAAGTCTAATACTCATGGCTCTAGGAGCATATGCAACCTATCAACTTGCGCCATCGATAAACGAAAAATTCCAAATACAAGCCGCGAAACGCGAGTTTCTCGTGGATAATATGAAATCGTTTGCTGATAGCACTAAAGATTTGATCGATGTGATAAGCAAGGCGATCAATGAGAAGGATCAGCAGAAATATAACCAGCAAATAGCTGATGCTAATCGTTTGATTGCCAAGCTTCAGTTTTCTTCTGTTCAATTGATGTACGTTATTCCTGAATACTCAAATTCTGTAGTATCCTTTCAAAAATCGGTTGAGGATTTGCAAAATCGGATAACATTATATCGCCCACAAGAATATACTGGTGATATATTACAAGAATTAAAACTAACCAGCAAGAAGTCGCTAGAAATATATAGTATATTAATGAAAAAGGCTGGCATCGGAATTTAATTGGGCATCGTCCTCAAACAATATTTTTCGGCGCTTTGATAGTGCGGTAACGGACGACGCGTTCCGCTACCGGCTTGCAGCCGCCATCGAACGGCTCGCAGCGACCAGCCGGCTCTAATGGTTTGCTAACCATCAGAAATGAACCCCATTTTCCACTCGGATCCACAGCCGCCTTGCAACGAGGCCAGGGTTTTCTACTGATCCGGCTTGACCGTCAGGCAATCGTATCCCATTTCTACGTTCTCCATTCGTTCCAGACGTCGCTGGTTCGAGTGGATGTCGTGCAAGTCTATTGCCCAGGTCCTGAACCGTGACGACCAATCGCCGCCTCATAGGGATAGCCCTGCCGCCGACCGGCGGACCAGCGCCCATTCCCCAAAACTCCTCCGAGGCCTGACCGGCGCGCTTGCGTTCGCTCGCCTCCGTCTGAGGCGAGCGTCATGACCGATACCCCAACCCGACACACGCCGTCCTATCCATCGTTCGCAGACCCGCCGCCGCGTGCGATCAGCACCGATGCCCTTCTCGCCACGGTGATCCGTCGAATTTTCGAGGATGCCGCACGCTGCGAGGATGGCCTCGCCGGCACCCTGAGGGCCGTCCTGGTAACGCTGGATCATCGCATCGCCACGGCGAGCAAGCCCTCTCGCTGACCGCCGCAAGCACCCTCCCCGACGCGAGGAGGCCGGTCCCGCCAAACATAACGAAACGCCCATCCGGAGGCTCCCGATGAAACTTCGAATAACCAAGAACCGCGCCACCGAACTCTTTTCCGATCCAACCCCCAAGGCCTGACCGGCGCGCTCGATTGAGCCCGGCTGCCTTGTGACGGAGGCAGCCCCATGGCCAAGAAGCAACCATCTCTCAAGACGCTCGCAAAGGGCGAGCAGCCCACCAACCTCAACGACTACCTCGCAGAGGTCGCCGACTCCGAACTCGAAGCCCGAACCGTCTCGATGTCAGCGATCCTGGCCCGAACGGTTCTGGAGGAAGTCCTGTCGGACCGGGACTGCGCCCGCATCCGCGGCTTCAGGGGGGTAGCCGTCGTCGTCGGCGTCCCCTCCGCCGATTGGGTTGAGCCGATCAAGAATGCTCTCCACGGCTTCGGGTCCTTCCCCCACATGGTGGCCCGCAACGGGGCCAGCCGCCTTCAGGACCGCCCTGAAACCGGTAACGATGACGTGGGTCGTTACCTTTGTGGCAATCACAACGTTGGCGGCGTGAGCAATGCCCCCGGCCGCTACCTGCCGTCCGCCCTGGTGGCGGGCGCCGACATCCGGATCGAGATCTCCACCCCGTCGAACAGGGCGATCTCCGAGGTGATCCGTCAGGTCACGGGACGGCGTCCGCGCAGGCTTCCGCCCAGGGTCGCCACCGGTCTCGGGTTCCATGACCTATGCGCGGCGATCCGCACCCATTCCACCCCGGCCGAATGCGTCCGTCGCCTGAACTCCATGACGCATTCGAGGTCGCTCGCTGATCCCAGCCTCGCCGACGTCCCCCACATTCGGGATCTTCATGGCTACGAGGGCCCCGCCCAGGATTGGGCGCTCAAGCTCGTCGAAGACGTACAGTCATGGCGTGAAGGAACCCTCTCCTGGTCTCAGGTCGACCGCGCAATTGTTCTTGCTAGCCAACCAGGACTTGGTAAGACTTCATTCGCAAGATCAGTCGCCAAGTCCCTCGGAGTGCCGCTCGTCCCCACTTCCGTGGCAAATTGGTTCGCTTCGACTGGAGGGTACATCAACGAAATTATTAAGTTCGTGGATGGAATCTTCGCCCAAGCAGCCGCAAATGGTCCATCTGTACTACTACTAGATGAACTCGATGGTTTGCCTCGACGTTCTAACCTAGGCCGTAATGGCGATTATTGGGCCCCCATCATTGGCCATATTCTCCTAACTCTCGACAGTGCTGTCTCTGGCGATGCCGGAAAGCTGATCATCATTGGGGCAACGAATTACGCTTCCTCCCTCGACGAGGCCTTGGTCCGCCCGGGCCGGCTCAACCGCGTGATCCATCTCCAGCCACCAAACGCGACCGCCGTAGCCGGCATCCTCCGGCAGCATCTCGCCGGCGACCTGCCCGGCATCGACCTGTCAGCGCTGGCGACCCTGGGCGCCGGCTCGACCGGCGCGGAGATCACCGGCTGGGTCAAGGGCGCACGCCGGGCGGCGCGGGTCGCCGGCCGACAGATGATCGCGTCCGACCTGATGGCCGAGATCGCCCCTCCCGACCGACGCTCGCCCGAAGAGATCCTGTCGACGGCGAGGCACGAGGCGAGCCACGCCTGCCTTTCCGTCATTTTGGGGGTCTCAGAAGTCTCCTACGTCTCGATCATCCCCACCGGGACGACGGCGGGCTACATGAAGGCCAGGCTCCTGTGCTCGGCTTCCCCCACCCGGGACGAGCTTGATGCCTACGTCGTAACAATCCTCGCGGGCCGAGCGGCGGACGAGCACTGGGGCGGCGTCTCCGCGGGCTCCGGGGGGCATCCCGCGTCCGATCTTGGGATCGCCACCCGAACAATCGCTTCTTGCCATGCCGCGCTCGGCCTGGGCGGCAGCCTCGCCATGCGTGCCACCGATGAACAGGCCATCGATCTCGTGCGAACCGATGCGACCTTCAGAGCTGTCGTGGAGCGCGATCTCACCCGGCTGTATGCCCAGGCGCAAACGCATGTGGCCGCAAACGCTCATGTGATCGACTGCGTGGCTCACGCTCTCGCCAAGTCACGGATCATCGACGGCCAGGGTCTGCGCCGCATCATCAATCACGCTCAGTCAAAGGCTCCCAACATCGGGGCGCCCCTGCTCATCACGGGAGGCAATCATGCGTGAGGCGTCTCCAGCCGAACTCGTCATGGAAGTGCACCAACGCCTCTCCATGATCCAGACAGTCATCGCTCCGGAACACTTCAACGCATTGGCCTGGGCCATCATGAAGGAGATTGGTGCAGCCGCCATGGGTGAAGCCGAACGACGCTCAGGGCTCCTCCATGAGCCCCCTCCGCCAAGGCCTCCGCGGTGCAATGTCATCCGTTTTCCGTTCATGGCGCTAAGCCGAGGGATGGGCGCACAGGGCACCAAGCTCGCTGTGGAAGACGCCACTCCTCAGGCTCCCGCCAAGAGCGGCGCTGAGGAAAATGACTCGATCAGCACGGGAGGCGGCCATGAGTAGGAACAGCGCCGACGAGCAGATTGTCATGGTTCTGACGGATCTGATGCGGGCAAGGCTCGCCCTCGACCCGCAAACCTTCGGAGCCCTCATCGGCTCCATCCTGACCGAGGTCGATCTGGGAATGCAGCTCGCCGAGGAATTGGCGATGGAAGCTAAGTTCCGACGGCGGTCGGAGGGTAACGTGGTCGCGTTCCCGTTACCCGAGCAACACTGCCCCCGGTAAACGCCGCAGCAGACTGCCAGGTGGGACGGCGCCATCCACTTCCACACAGATACAGGTTCACTGGCAGGGGCCCAGTCACCCAAGCAATGCCTTTCAGCGTGATGAGCCAAATGGATCGCGTGGCGACAGTCTCCACGCAAACGATCCGGTAACGCTTGGCTGAAGTTCCCCTCCAAGAGCCGGCGGGCGTAAATCAAAAATGTACGGAAGGTGATGAGGATGTCTAATCGAAAGCGTAGCGCAAATGATGAGGAAGAACCGCTCCGGAACGTCGTTTCTATAAATGGCGAACGTCAACCAGCCGCTGCACAGTCTATCAAGCAGTGGACCCCAAATGAATTTCTCACTGAGACGGAAGCTTATGCAGAGTTTGGGCATATTCTTGAGGATAAGGAACTCAGGTATGCCCGTTACTCAGGGCGCATCGGTTTTATGCGTCGCAAGCGGACCATCTTTTATCGACGCGATGAGCTAAGCGCCTTTGTTGAAGCAATCTTGAAGCAGGATTACATTGAAGCATGTCCGATCATTCCCGAACCGAGCATGAGTCACGCAAGACAAAGAGCTCAATCCTCAGGGTCCCGCCGAGAAAGCGAAAGGGAACTGACGGCAGAGCGCAGACAGAGGGTTTTGCGGATGTCAGGCTAGCAGCGCTCCGAAAGCGCGTACGTCAAAAGGGCTACCCAAGTCTCGACGTTTTGAGGGTTATCTGCGAAAGAGCAAAGGAACGCGCCGATACAGCAAACAAGAAGAACGTCGAAGGCCGGATTTTCAACCATCGAGGTTTTTATATCAAGCATCTCAGACCGTCTGAAAATTATAGGATGTACTGGCAACTTCCCGAAAAGGGTGATGTTGACCACGTAACATTGGGGACCAAGGACCGACACGAGGCGGAAGATCTCGTTATGAGCTTTGTTTTCTCGCTAGGTTACAACGACTCGCCGTTAGCCAGCGATCCTAATGTATCGGTCGTCATCAGCCGCTTTATCGATACTCTAAGAAACGATGAGAGTGGTCAAACAAGAAAGAGTAGTCTCACGCGCTTAAAGTCTATCATCAATGAAGAGTATCCCGGCGTGACAATGTCGCAATTGTCGCCAAACATGCAGCATGAAATCATTAAGAAGATGGCGCCTAAGTGGGGCGTACACGCGGCCAGAAATTGCATGGTAGCATTTGCTACTGCGGTAAGGAGCGCATGTACAAAGGACGGCGATAACAACATTTTCTCACTTGAGCGTCCTGTAATTATTCTCAACCGTGGAATTATCTGCGATCTACTCGATTTGGATGACCCCGAACCGCAGAATTGGCATCCTGATCCCGAAACAATGGCGCTCGTACTTCGGGAAGTATCAAATAACGAGCCCGTACGAAGGTGGATGTTTCTCGCCCTCTACACCGCTATGCGCCCATCGCATATCTTTGAGCTAAATTCACGCATGATCAGAACGAATTTTGGTTCTCATGTTTTTGATGCACGAAGGAGAAGAGTTACTGCTACCGATAAGAACGCTGCTACGATGGGGTTTTTTCGTAACACCGCAGCAAATATTAAGCGCCGCCCACAGTTACCATTTCCGCTAATGATTTACGATGAAATGTCCTCATGGGGCGATGATCAATGGATTACTATTTCATATGAGGCTGTAAGAACTGAAATCGCCCGAATTGCGACAAAGCTTAATCAGCCTCTCCTGATCCCATCGAGCTTCCGCGATTTTTGCAACTCTCTCATCGAATGCAGCTCTCCTCACATTGGTGGTCCGGACGTTCCTCGCATCCAAGCCGAGCTTTGGTTGGGCCATCGGGTCACGTCTGAAGTCCACGCGGGCTATGGTCGCTTCCACCAAGGCTTCCTCAGGGACGCTGCGGAAGCGGTAGTTCTCTATATGAAGTGGCTCGACCGGGAGTCCGGCGGTGTCCTCTTCCGCCAGGTTTCCGCCAAGTCCGCCTCCGAGGAGGACGGGATTTTGGGCGACGGTATACGAGCCGTCCAGCTCACAACCGCGATGCTTCAAGCGATGCCGCCGGAGCTTCGCCAGGACATGGAGGACCCCAAAAAACGTTTAAAGTACAGGCAGATGCTAGCTTCCAACGAGATGGAGAATGGGGGGTCGGAAGCTCATTGGGAGGCCGTCCGGCACGAGCTTGAGAACGGGTCCCGCAGGGCAAAAACCGATACCCCCAAAATTAATATAGGGGATCAATTTCGTCGCGAGCCCATAGGGGAGACAACGGATTTAGTCGGCCAGAAACTGCTTGAAACGGGCCTAATCAGGGGCTTTGAGGGGGACTTCCGCCGGGTTACCGACGGGCGGGTTTGCGAGATCTGGGCCGGAGACTATCCTCGCGTCGGCTCCAAATATGTTCTCCCAACCATCGGTGCTTGGTTCCGCGCCGCGGGGATCGAGATTTTCGACACAGACCTCCATTCGGTCGAAACACCCCAGCGAAGACTTTTCGTTGAAAAGATCAGCGGGAAGATTATTAGCCTATCAGACGTTCAAGCGAGAATGGGGACATCGCTTGGTCAGATCCCAAAAGGGTGGGAAAATCACTCCGACGATCTAGGGGCAAATGGCGGCGCTAATAAAGCCGTCAAGCTGGAATATCGCGACCCAAGCGAACCCAGCGATTTTCCACGCGGTTTATTAGAGTTAGTTGGATCTGAGACACCCCTAGGTCACATTGAAGGGGTGCCTGTATGGTTCAAAGAAATCACATTAGGCGATCCGCAACCACTTATCCGGGGAGAGAGAGCCGATTGGCGCTACGTACTGAGAAACCTTCAGGTATTTTTCGATTTAAACACTATTAGAATATTCGATGCAGGGGTGAATATCGGCGGTCGCACAATTTATATGAGATTTTTTGCGGACATGTATAGTGAGAAGTTAGTCGATCAATCCATCGTTCGAAACATTATGATTAGTGAAATTGGCTGCGACCCTGGTGGGTGGGCCGATCATTCATCAGTGACCGTCATGAGCGATTTCGACGTAGAGCATTTCATCGCAACGACGCCGCTGGCGGCAGATCTAGATGGTTCAGCGGAGTCCCTGGTAGATGGAGAGTGGGAACCCGTTCTAGCATGGTGCTAGGCGCCTGGACGGGGCATCTACCCCGGCATTGCCTCACCGTGCGCCCACACGGATCTTTCATCACTTACCTCGAAGCTGAGCATATCAGCTTCGAGGCACGTCCATGGACCAAAATCTCTTCGACTTTCTTGCTGACGCCCTTGTAGCGGAACGCGTTGAGGTCTCATATACAAGTATACAGAATGCGTTGCTCGCGCACAATGCTGGCATCGTAGGTATGGTCGGTAAGAAGACGTCAGACAGGGATATTCAGGCTCCTTTCGCTAACTGGCGCAAGCGTCGTAATTATAAGAAACATTTTGCACTACTTGATATTCCAGACGCAGCGGAAAAGCTAATCGCAAAGCTTACGAGAGAAGCGATTTCGATGTCTAGAGATCATCTGGGCTGTAATGTAGGGCCGACCGATGATCTTGAAAAACATATCACCAAGCTTGAAATGCAGGAAAATTTAGCACAACGGGATGCATGCATATCTCAGATGGCGGCTGAAAACCATTATTTGATTGAAGCACTCGCTGCATTTTCAAAGCACGGACGGATTTATATGAAAGGCGGCGGCAAGAAGCGCGGTATTCCGGCTTCCACATCGCTTCATTTCTGGGATCAGTTGATGCAGCACCTAGCCAGTGTGCTCCGTACCCGTGGCCCTATGACAGCCGACGAGCTTTGTTCAACCATTGATGCGCCAACAAAGGCGCTAGCAGCAGTGGGGTTTGAACCTATAACCCCCATCTCTCTTGATGAAAAACTTCGGGTAAGGGTTGATTGTGACAACTACTTTGTTATCAACGCTGACGGTCGTTTCGATATTCAGGATCGTCGTGTTGTTTACAATGGCGGCGCGCCTTCGAGCGTTTCCGCCTAATTTCTGAATGGATGCGGTAGCGGTAGAGGGTAACGTGTTTCGTTACCCTCTACCGCTACCGCTGTCCTCAGCGTATGTGATCGGCTACTTCACATGATTTTCTTTGTCGTCCGACTACGGGGCGTGAGGGCCTGAGCCTCCGTGATCGGGCTGCCGTCGAGGGGAGGAAGCTTGATCTTGGCGATGGCCATTTTAGCCGCCGACATCTCGGGGCCCTCGCTGTAACGGCCTAGAGTCAGTCCCGAGCGCTTGTGGCCGACGATCGCCGCCAGTAGGTCTCCGTCGATGGCCGCCCGCTCCCCCTTGGTGATGAACCATCGCCGGAAGCTATGGAAGTTGACGAGTGAACGTCGCTTGCCGTCGACAACGTCGGCCACGCCGAGCTCCCTGCGGTACTTCGTGAAGCGCTTCGAGAAATAGGCGCTCCGCTCCCGCATAGACCCTTTCGTCGTCGGGGCCGGCCAGTCCGGGAAAAAGTCGTCGTCGGGGGCCTTCCCTTTTGCGCGCGCGGCGACGAGATCGCGAAGGTCGGGATGGATCGGGACGTCGCGTGCCGATACTTCCTTCTTTTGAGGCTTGAAGGTGAACCATCCGTCGGCGCACTCACCCACGCGCAGGTCGATAACTGCATCGAGGCGTGCGCCCGTCAGAGCCGCGATGAGCATGACGTCCATCATCCCCGGATCGGGCTTGCCCATCAGCAGGGTCTGGACCTCGATATCCTTGAACGACCTTTCCTCCTCGTTGGGGTCGACCTTCGGCTTGTCGATAGTGAGCCCCGTGAAGGGGTTCACGCCGATGTCCGTGCGCTTGATGAGGTAGGTCCAATAGCGATTGAGCCTGCCGAGGTACTTCGCGGCCGTGGCCCAACTCAGCCCGGTGAAATCCTGCAACTCGTCCATGAAGCGGACGGCGATCTTGATGTCGATCCGTTCGAGGTAAGGCTTGATCTCACGGGCCGCGCACCAGTCGAGCAGGATCTTGAGCGCCCTCGTATCGTCGGTCAGGGACCGGGCCTTGATCTTGAGGGTTTTCATGTAAGCGTCGTGATGTAGGGCAATGGGCGTCGCGCTGCCGTGTGCGACCGCCGAGAAGGCCTCCGCCGCCTTAAGGGACTCGTCCGTGAAGACCTCGACTTCGTAGGCCTCCCCGTCCTCGTCGACGTCGGTGATCCAGCGCGACCCCTTCTGCCTGATCTCGGCGACCCGATTGCGGAGCTGCTCGGCGTAGTGGTCATGAGCGTCGCCGCCGGGCAGCCCAGTATCGCCCAGCACCTTCGCCCACGAGACGGCTTCCTGGAGTTCGGACCTCTTCCGCCCGCCGATGGTCTCCCAGGCCTTCTCGATACGCGTCTTGAACAGCTTGACGACAGGGACCTTGAGGACGTTGGCCGAGATGAGCGACTTAGTGCCCAGGGAATGCTTCAGGCGATTGCCGAGCATGCCGCGCAGTGGCGCGGGGACGCCCATCGTCACGCGGTAGTGGCCGTCGTGCATCTCCAGGTAGGCGTTCTTGGGATGGGGCTTGCGAGGCACGAGGGAGACCCATGAGCAGGGGCCATATGTCCCCGATTTGTCCCGGGTCATGTCCCGGAAACCTCAGCACACGCAAACACTTATATGGTTAACAATGGGTTAGCGTTCCTAAAGGGAAACTCCCTCCGTCTCCGCCACTGCACTTTGTGGCAAAAATCTATAGCCTTTACAGCGACTTGCGGGACCCCGATTTTCGGTAAGTCCCCAACAAGTACCCAAATCCCTGGGCTTAGAGAGTACCCAGGGCGTCCAGGCTTTCCACGCTTCCGACTACCGAGACCGAGCCGCCTCGCGTTCGCGACGCTCCGGGCCCATCTTCCTCGCGAGGTCCGCCGGCGTCCGGGCCCGCACGACCCGCGGCTGACCTGCCCGGACAGGCTCGCCATCTCCAGCATCGCATCGGCCAGGGCCCGCCGCAGGGCATCGCGCGCGTCGCCGTCGGCGGCCTCCATGTAGGTGCGTTCGAGCTCGTCCACGATCGTCTCCACCGTTTCGTCCATGAGAACGAATAGAGAACAGATCGGCGGGGGAGTCGATCCCTGGACGCGACATTTCGGCAGGCGGTCAGGGCCGCCTACGGCACGCCCGGCTTGCGCCACGGGTCGGCTTCCGCGCGCTCCCGCCGGGAGCTGGGCTGAGGCTTGTAGGGGAAGGCGTCCCGGTTCTCCTCCAGGGCCTCCCAGACGTGGTCCGGCACGCCGAACGGGACCGACCAGTAGTCGACGTGCTGGCCACCCTTGGCGATCATCTGGACGTAGCCGAGCGACAGCAGCTCCCCCGCGTAGCCGCAGTCGGAGGTGTTCGTGAAGGTGCGGCGCTTGTGGTGCAGCAGGTAGCCGAAGATCTGCCGCTCCTTGTCGCTGAGGAACGGGATGTACGAGACGAACTCCCGCTTCCGCTTCGCGGCGAGCCGCTTGAACAGGAGCGCCTCGTAGCGCGGCTTCACCGCCCAGCTGATGCCCCTGTAGATGGCCGCCAGCAGCAGCCCGATGGCGAGGCCGCCCGAGAGCAGCCCGACCAGGGCGATGCTGAGCCCGACGACCTCCGGGATCGCCATAGGCAGGAGGCCGAGGTGGTTGAGGTAGATGGCCGCCCCGCACGCGAGCGCGAGCCCGAAGAACGCCGGGAGACCGGCCTTCAGGAAGTCCAGCCATTTCGCGTCGGGGAACACCATGCCGCCAAGGTAAAGCGCCGCCTCACCCTGGGCGATCTCAGGTAGGCGCCCGCTCCACAGGTTTAGGATGCGCCAGGGTCAGCCCTCGCCCCGCGCGAGCGCGACGCCGACGGCGAGCCACAGCGGGATCGCCACCGCGGCCATGATGACTAGGACGTGGATGCCCTGCTGGGTCATGCCCGCCTCCGTGCTTCGGCCGCGGCTGCCCGGCGCTCCTTCCGATTGGGGCCAGTCTCACGGCGGTAAGCCAGCGTCGAGACGAACGGACTCATCTCGCGAAACGTCACCTCGAACTTGGTCGTGAGCTCGGTGGTCTGCTCGATGCACATGGCAATCTCGCGCACGCCCTTGCGTCTCAGGGGAATGCCGATGCCGCCGACCATGACGATCGCCTTCGGCTCCGGCGCCACGTCCGAGAACTCGGTGAGGTCCTCGACGCCGACGCGCTTGCCGTAGCCGTGCTCGGCGGCGAGGTCCTCGGTGATGCCGACGTCCCCGAACCGGCTGGCCATCGTCACCCGGACGGGCTTGCCCTCATGCCGGGCGAACAGCATCGGGACGGGATCCCGCCACATGGGGAGGCCCAGGCGCTCCTCCAGGCCCCGGTCGAAAGCCTCGTCGCCGGTGGGGTACTTCAGGGCGGCCGGGCGGCAATGATAGTCGTGGAACCGGCGCAGGCACTCGGGCGCGGTCTCGTCTTCGAGGTACTCGTCGCAGTGCCGCGGCTCGGTGCCGAGTTTCGCCTCGAAGGCGGTCACCTCCTCCGGCGTGGGCTACCGCATCCCGAGGTGGTCGGAAAGGTCGGCAACCATGCCAGCCGCCTTGCTGTCGAGTATCGGCATGTCAGGCATCCGCCTGTAGTAAAGCGATCGCCTCGAAGAGCTGCTGGTCAGGCACTGGGGCGGTCTGCTGGCTGAGGACGTCCTCCAGGATGGGGATCACCTGGGCGAGGCGCCCGGACGGGACAACTCGCTCGACGAGACGAACGTCCCGCCGGGACAGCGGCTGCTCATAGTCCGAGCCGATCTCCGTGATCCCGTACGGCTCGTCGCCCTGGAACGAGATGCTGGCTGGTTCCAGGGGCATGCCCTCGCACGTCTCGACCCACCAGAACTCGTCCGGACGGTTCGATGGGGGCTCGGGCTGCGGCTCGCGCCTCGGCAGGGGCCACCCGAAGGATGCGGTCACGTTCATGGTCCCCTCCCTCAGCTGTAAGCCGACCACACGGCGGGGAGCTCGCCCCCGCCGCGGATCCGGGCGTCCTCGTGTACGAAGCGCGCGATCGTGAGCTCGGTGTGCCCGCCGCGCGGGGCTTGCCTCTCGCCCGGGGCCGGCTCAGTCTGGCGGGCATGACCAGGGAAGGTGACCGCTACCCCGTCGAGGACGGCCCCGGCTCCGGCGACCGCGTCGAGCTCACGCTGCGCGTGCTCGTCGGCACCGAGAGATCCACCGTCATCGTTGCCGACCCGATCACCGGGCATGCCCTGAGCAACGAGGTCGTCCCGCATGGGGGCGAGGCCGACGCCGCCGCTGCGGCCGTCCACGCGGCGCTCAAGCGCCGGGACGCCTGCCTGTAGGGTCGCTGCAGCCGATCGCCGACACAGGTCCCGGCACTCCGGATCCCCGGCCGCCCGATCGAGGCAGCCGTCCTGGCAACGGGCGTACGCCTCCAGGCCCCGGGTGAACCGGCTTTCGTCGTCGGCCGGCAGGTAGCGGGCGACGGCCTCGCGGGCCCGGGCCGGCGTGGGGATGGGACGGCTCATCGCGCTACGGGCTCCGGGTAGAGCGCGTTGAACCGGCGCAGCCGCTCGTCGGCGGTCGACCAATTATTAAGGGCCTGCTCCTTGGCCTCGATCGCCTCGGGGGTCGGCGACCACAGGCCGGTGTCGACGATGGCGTAGCGCTGGGCGAACTCCACCTCGGCGACCGCCTCGTCGAGGAGCGCCTGCAGGCCCCGACGCGCCAGGGCGACCATGTCGAACTCGGTGGGCTCGATCGTCATGCGGACCTCCTGACGGCGTTGGCGAGCTGCTTACCGAGGGCGGCAGCCTCCATCCAGTCGTCCGCGAGGGAAGTCTGGATCGCCGTGGCGTAGGCAGCCTCGAAGTTGCGGAGGGCCTGGTCGACCGTGGCGAACACCGGCCGGGGAGCGACCGGTTCCGGCGGGACCTCGCCTCGCATGCGGGCGGCCCAACGCGCGTTGGCGGCCGCGGTCCGGGGGTTGCCGCTGAAGCGCTTGGCGAGCCGGGCGAAGATCTCGGGGTCGACGGCGGTGGCGGTGCTGGCCATGGGTGAGCCCTCCTACGGAGAGGGTCCCATCGAGGTCCGGATTCGAACAGGGACATTCCCGCAACAGCGAGCGGGATCCCGATAGTCGTGCCGGCGGTGATGTTACAAACGGGTGACCGATCCGGGTTCTTGTCAGCCGTTTGTAACATCGGATGCCCAGCATCATGGGCATCCACGGCCGATGCCGAGGTTATGCCCAGCATACTGGGCATCCCGAAATGCGTGCTATCGCGAACATTTCGGGGGTTTCGAGCCGGAATGATCGTTATACCGCACATTTCCAGGGGCATCCCGTCGTTTTGACTGAATCAGTCCAGGTTTTCGTACACCAGGATTTCAGCGCGCCCCCGGCCCGTCTTGAACGGGACCACCCGTTCATGCATCCTACGGACTCCCACGGAGCACGACCTTCGCCATGACCTCGCGCCTGCAGAAACGGACCGCCTCGATAGCCTGAGCCCCGAGCTCGGATCGACCCCGCGTGTCCTTCTGCCTGCGAGACCCCCATGCCCAAGATGTCCGACCACCAGGCCCGCGCTCGCGCGCAGGCCGTCCTCTCCGTCCGCCTCGCCCGCGACAGCTTCATCAGCAAGACGCCCGCGAATGGCGGCATCCCGAACACCAGCCGGGAGCTTCTCGCCGGCGCCGAGTTCGTCGGCGAGGACGTCCGCATCGACCTCGCCGCCTTCCTGATCCCCCTGCTCAAGGCGGGCTCGCCGCACCGGCTCCCGCCGCGGATCGACGCCACCCTGCGCCGGCTCCAGGCCGATCCGACGCTGGCCAACATCCGCGTCGCCCGACGGTCCTGCGCCCTGGCCGTGACCCGGTCCGATGTCCACTGGGAGGGCGAGGAGCTGCTGGCCGAGACCCGCATGCACCTCGACGACCTGGTCATGCGGTGCTGGCTCTGGGAGGCCGGCCTCGGCTGCCCGGGCGCGGCCGCCCACTGCGCCGGGCTCGCCTTCGACGCGTACCGCATGACGAGCGCCACGCCGGCCGTCAGCCCGCTCTCGTTCCGGCTGCTCCGGTCGGCGATCGAGTACCTGATCGCCTCGCGCATGCCGCCTGTGGTGTCCGTCGTCAGATGATTTGGGACATTCAGCGGTGTTCAGGAGCGGAGGCTCTGGTCCATCTGGAGTGAGAGGTTAGGCGGCCTGCGCGTGGTGGCGCAAGCGGCGATCCATCAGGGTCTGGCGCTTGATGCGTTCCCGCTCGGCCAGGATCCCTTCGCCGCGTCCGAAGTAGACGTCGGCGGGCGTGAGGTTGCTCAGGCTCTCATGGGCTCGGGCATGGTTGTAGTGTTCGACGAAGTCGGCAACCTGCGTCTCTAGTTCGCCGGGCAAGTAGGCGTGTTCGAGCAGGATGCGGTTTTTGAGCGTCTGATGCCAACGCTCGATCTTGCCCTGCGTTTGAGGATGGCATGGCGCACCGCGGATGTGGGTCATGCCCCGAATGCCGAGCCAGTCAGCCAGGTCGCTGGCGACGTAGCTCGGTCCGTTGTCGGAGAGCAGGCGGGGCCGCTGCATCACCCGCGCCTGATTGAGTCCAGCCGCCCCCAGCGCCAGGTCGAGCGTGGCGGTGACGTCGCTGGCCTGCATCGTCGTGCACAGCTTCCAGGCGACGATGTAGCGTGAGAAGTCGTCCAGGACCGTCGACAGGTAGTACCAGCCCCAGCCAACGACCTTCAGGTAGGTGAAGTCCGTCTGCCAAAGCTGGTTGGGCGCGGTGGTCTTATCGCGGAACTCGTCGGCGGCCTTGATGACGATATAGGCCGGGCTGGTGATCAGGTCCTGAGACTTGAGCAACCGGTAGACGGTCGCTTCCGAGACGAAGTAGCGGCGCTCGTCGGTAAAGCGCACCGCCAGCTCACGCGGACTGAGTTCAGGCTGCTCCAGAGCCAAGGCAACGATCTGCTCGCGGATCTCTGCAGGTAGACGGTTCCAGACCCGGCTTGGCTGCGAAGGATGGTCATTCAACGCCTCGGGGCCGCCGCGCTGGTAGGCGTCGTACCAGCGGTAGAACGTCGAGCGGGTGATGCCGAGCTTGTCCAGGGTGGCACGCACCGGCAGGTGGGATTGCTCGACGAGCCGGATGATCTCCAGCTTCTCGGGGGCCGGGTACCTCATGCCTTGTCGCCCCCAGCCCCGCTCATGCTTTTTTTAAGCAGACGGTTCTCCAAGACGAGATCAGCCACGACCTCCTTCAGCGCCCCCGTCTCGCGACGGAGGTCCCGCACCTCATCCGTGGTGGCCGCGCGAGCCGTGTCGCCGGACAGGCGCTTCTTGCCAGCCTCCAGGAACTCCTTGGACCAGCCGTAGTACATCGAGGCGGCGATCCCCTCACGTCGGCAAAGCTCGGCAATGCTGTCCTCGCCCCGCAAGCCTTCCAGCACCACACGGATCTTCTCCTCGGAGGAGAACTGCCGACGTGTGGCCCGGCGAATGTCCTTGATCACCGCTTCTGCCGGCTTCTTGGCCGGTCCGGATGTCTGCTTCATCTTCGCTCCTCAGGGGCTACGATGAACCAGCCATCCTCCGTTCGTGAAGACCCTCAATCTGTCCCACAGGTGCTGACGTCGGACAGGGCAACCTGATGAGCCTCGGCGCCATCGACTTCGGCCTCATCGTCGACGGCGCCGTGGTGATGATCGAGAACGTCCTGCGCGCCCGCGGCGAGCACCCTGAACGTCCGGCCGAGGAGGTCATCCGCAAGGCGACCGTCGAGGTGGCGCGCCCGATCCTGTTCGCGGTCGCCATCATCATCATGGTGTACCTGCCGATCCTCGCGCTCGAAGGGGTCGCGGGCAAGATGTTCCGGCCGATGGCGCTCACCGTGATCCTGGCGCTCGCCGGCTCGCTGGTCCTGACGATGACGCTGATGCCGGCGCTCGCCGCCATCGTGTTGGCCGGACCCGGGATCGGCGAGCGCGAGACCCGCCTCGTCCATTGGGCGCGCAGCGCCTACACGCCCGTGCTGAGGCTGGCCGAGCGCCGCACGGGGATCACCGTCCTGGTGACGTTCGGCCTGTTCGCCGGGAGTTGCCTCCTAGCGACGCGCCTGGGCGGCGAGTTCCTGCCCAAGCTCTCGGAAGGCTCCATCGTCATCACGTCGGAGAAGCTGCCCGGCATCAACCTCGACGCCTCGCTCAAGGTCATGCACCGGATCGAGCAGACGCTGAAGAGCTTCCCCGAGGTCAAGCGGGTCGTGTCGCTTACTGGCAGCGCCGAGATCCCGACCGATCCGATGGGCGTCGAATCTACCGACAGCTTCATCACGCTGGCCGAGCCGTCGACGTGGACGACGGCCGACACCCAGGAGGGTCTCGTCGCCGCCCTCGACAAGCGCCTTCGGGCGGAGGTGCCGGGGGTGTCCTACGCGTTCTCGCAGCCGATCCAGATGCGGATGGACGACCTGCTGGAGGGCGTTCGCGGTGATGTTGCGATCAGCCTCTACGGCGACGATCTCAAGGTCCTGAAGGACAAGGCCGACGCCATCGTGCGCGCAGTCTCCGGCGTCTCGGGGGCGGCCGACGTCAAGGCCGAGGCCCAGGCCGGCATGCCGGCGCTCTCCATCCAGGTCGACCGGGCGGCGGCCGCCCGCTACGGCATCAACGTCAGCGACGTCCTCGACGTGGTGGAGAGCATCGGCGGGCGCACCGCCGGCATGATCTACGGCGACGACAACTCCATCACCGACATCGTGGTCCGCCTGAAGTCCGCCGACCGTAGCGACATCGCCCGCATTCGCGACCTGCCCGTGGGGCGCAGTGGAAAGGCGCTGGTACCGCTCTCGCTGGTCGCCTCGGTCGACGTGGCGACGGGACCGGCCCAGATCAGTCGAGAGAAGCTCCAGCGCCGGATCTCGGTCCAGGCCAACGTTCGCGGCCGCGACGTCCAGAGCTTCGTGAGGGACGCGCAAGCCGCGGTCCAGGCGCAGGTTCCCCTTTCGCCGCGGTACTCGCTGCAGTGGAGCGGGCAGTTCCAGAACCTGCAGGAGGCCACGAGCCGGCTCTCCGTCGTGGTGCCGGCCGCCATGGCCGCGATCCTCGTCCTGCTCGTGGTGATGTTCGGCGACATCCGTCTCGCCGGCCTCATCTTCCTGAACGTGCCCGTCGCCGCGACCGGCGGCATCGTCGCCCTGTATCTGCGCGGGCTGCCGTTCTCGATCTCGGCCGCCATCGGATTCATCGCCACCTTCGGCATCGCAATCCTCAATGGCGTCGTGCTGACGAGCTACATCCGTGATCTCGAACGCGTTGGCCTCGACCCGCGCGAGGCAGCCTTTCGAGCCGCAGAGATGCGACTGCGGCCTGTCCTGATGACGGCTCTGGTCGCGGCACTGGGCTTCCTGCCGATGGCGCTTTCGACGAGTGCCGGCGCCGAGGTACAGCGCCCGCTCGCCACGGTGGTGATCGGCGGCCTCGCCACCGCCACCCTCCTCACCCTCGTCGTGTTGCCGGCTGTGTATCCCTACCTGGCGCATATCCGGTTTCCGTGGCGACCTCGCGGTGATGGCGAGCCGGAAGTGAAGGCGCATGGCGGTCTTCGGGCGGGCGCCGATGGCTAGGAGCCTTCGGGTCGCGCCGGCGACGGCAATCGCTATCGTGATGGTGCTCTTACTGGGCATGCGATCCACGACCGCCGCCGACTTCGATTGCGTCGGCTTCCTCAGGATGCACGGCATGCTGCGCAGCGCTTCGACGGCTTGTGGCTTTACAGACTACAGCCCAGTCATCGTGGATCGGGCTCGCCTCTGCTTCGACGCCCTCGGCAGCCGCCGCGGCACCGAAGAGATGCAATCGGGGATGGCGGAGTTCGAACGACTAAAGTCTACACGCCACCACGATGCGGTCTGCGCGATGCTGGCCGCCAAGTTTTCCATGGTCGTCCGGCCGTGAGGCCCCATCGTTCGGGCAGATGGACGACGGCCACCCCAAGCTCAGCATGCGGGCGCTCACGAAGTTCTTATCGATGGCGTCCCCGGCCGCCTGCATCGAAGAGCCGACCGCCCCGCCGCCGTGATGACCATTACCGGAAAGTGGTGCGTATGCCGACGGATGATCACGGCGGCCTCGACAGGGCCGAACGAACGCGAGGGATGCTGGAGCGCATCGCGGATTTGCTCGGCTGCGATCCATCGGCGCTAGCCGATGGCGGCCCGCAAGGCCGCGGCCACGAAACGGTTGGGGCGCGGGAACTGGTTCTCGCTTGGCTCGACATCGAAGACCCGGATGACCGACGACGCGTCGTTGACCTTGCACGTGCGCTTTCGCGGTCGAGTACAAAACCCGGGCCTGATGCCCATTGAAAGGAATGGCGCGCCGGCACCTTCGCCCGCCCATCGGGCAAGAGGAGCTTCAGGTGAGAACTTGGATGTGGAAGCCGAAACACGCGTGCTTGCCTGACCCCCACCGAGCTGCGATCCCTCACCCATTGAGGAGCACTGACGATGAAAACCGAGACGCCGCACCCTTCCCGTTAATTCCGGAGTGTCGCGTGCCGTGCCTCCGTACCCCGGAGGCGATCATGCCGAGAACGTTCTTTACTGCGGACAGCCACGTCGGACACAAGGATATTCTCTCCCCGAGGTTCGCAAACCGGCGCCCGTTTTCCTCCATTGAGGAGCATGACTGATCGGCCCCCACGAGGTGGTCCAAGGGTAAAGTTAGTGCACGGTGGGCCGCTCCGCCACGAGTAGCTTGGCCGGCGGAGTTGGTCGGGCGAGCGCAGCCGGCCAAGCGGAGAAGGCTGGCACGAACACCTCCGGGGCCGGCGGCCGGTATCCCAGCGATGCATGTGGGCGCACGCCGTTGTCGTGACGCCTCCAGCTTTCGATCACGATCTGCGCCTCCTTGAGTGTGTAGAAGATTTCGCCGTTGAGGAGCTCGTCACGCAGACGCGCGTTGAAGCTTTCGACGTACCCATTCTCCCATGGCGAGCCTGGCGTGATGTAAGCGGTTTTGCTGCCGACCGCGGTGATCCAAGCTTGCACAGCCTTCGCGACGAACTCCGGCCCATTATCCGAACGAATATGGCCAGGCACGCCACGCAGGATGAACAAGTCCGAGAGCACATCGATGACGTCAATCGCTTTCAGCTTGCGGGCGACCCGGATCGCCAGGTATTCATGGGTGAACTCATCGACCACATTGAGCATCCGGATCTTGCGCCCATCGTGCGTGCGGGCCTCGACGAAGTCGTACGACCACACGTGATTGGGGTGTTCCGGGCGAAGACGGACGCAGGAGCCGTCGTTGTCCCAGATCCGCCCCCGCTTGGGCTGTCTGGCTGGGACCTTCAGACCCTCACGCCGCCAAATGCGCTCGACGCGCTTGTCGTTGACGAACCATCCGGCCGCCTTCAGCAATGCGCTGATCTTGCGGTAGCCGTAGCGCCCATACTTCTAGGCCAACGCCACGAGATCGGCCGTCAGCGCCTCTTCGTCGTCGCGGCCCCGCGGCACCTTGCGCTGTGTCGAACGATGCTGTCCGAGCGCCCGACAGGCGTGGCGCTCGGAGACGGTCATCGTCCGCATGATGTGCTCGACACAGGCGCGTCGGCGCGCGGGGCTCGAGACGTCTTCCCCGGGACGCCTCCTGCAAGATCAGCTTGTCCAGCGTCAAATCGGCGATGGCTTTTCGAAGCCGAGCGTTCTCGGTCTCAAGGCTCTTCATCCGTCGAACTTGATCCGACTTCAGGCCGCCAAACTCACGTCGCCACCGGTCGTATGTCACCGAGCTCACGCCGAGCGCGCGGATCGCATCGGCCACGCTCTGGCCCTATGAGATCAGCACGTCCGCCTGACGTAGCTTCGCGACGATCTCCTCGGGCTTCGGGTGCTTTGCCATCTCGTCCGTCCTCCAGGCTCAAAAGCCATACCAAAGGGCGGACCACTTCAATGGGGGCTGACCACGCATCGTCACGAACATGGGCGCGGCCAACCCGATCGCCGCCGCGCGGAAGACCAGGGCGCTGGCGCAGGAGCTCGGCCTCACCGGGCTGAAGGTGGCCGCGGTGACCGGCGACGACCTCCTCGACATGGTTTGCGCCGGCGACTTCGCCCTGGAGGAGAGCGGCGAGCCGGTGGCCGACCTCGGCAGCCGCATCATCTCGGCCAACGCCTATCTCGGCGCCTCTCCGATCGTGGAGGCGTTGGCGGCCGGGGCCGACGTGGTCATCACCGGGCGCGTGGGCGATCCGGCCCTGTTCCTCGCGCCGCTGATCCACGCGTTCGGCTGGGCGATGGACGACTGGGAGCGCCTGGGCCGCGGCACACTTGGCGGGCACCTGCTCGAATGCGCCGGCCAGATCACCGGCGGCTACTTCGCCGATCCGGGCTTCAAGGACGTCCAGGGTCTCGCGCGCCTCGGTTTCCCCATCGGGATCGTGTCGGAGGACGGCATGGTCGAGGTCACAAAAGTCGAGGGCTCGGGCGGCCATGTCAGCCTCGCCACGTGCAAGGAGCAGATGCTCTACGAGGTGCACGATCCCGCCCGCTATCGTCAGCCGGACGTCGTCGCCGACTTCTCCGAGGTCGAGATGGAGCAGGTCGGCCCGGATCGCGTCCGTACGACCGGCGCCACGGGCTCGCCCGCGACCGGCCTCCTGAAGGTCTCGGTGGGTTACGTCGATTCCTACGTCGGCGAGGGCCAGATCTCCTATGCCGGCCCCGGCGCCCTTGCCCGCGGCCGGCTCGCCCTCGAAATCGTGCGCGAGCGTCTCGCGCTCACCGGGGTGGCGTCGCGCGAGTTGCGCTGCGACCTGATCGGCGTCGACGCGCTGCACGGGCCGGCCCTGTCGGAAGGGCGGGAGCCCTACGAGGTCCGGGTCCGCGTCGCCGGGCGGACCGACACCCTCGCCGAAGCCGCGCGGATCGGCAACGAGGTCGAGACGCTCTACACCAACGGCCCCGCCGGCGGCGGCGGCGCCTGGAAGTCGGCCCGCGAGGTCGTGGCCGTGCAGTCGGTCCTCGTCCCGTCCACGCTGGCGACGCCGCGCGTGCAGATCGTCGAAGCCTGAGCAGGAGAGCGGATCATGAAGCTACGCGCGCTCGCCCACTCCCGCACCGGAGACAAGGGCAACACTTCGAACACCTCCCTGATCGCCTACGACCCAGCGGATTACGACCGTCTCGAAGCGCATGTCACGGCGGAGCGGGTGCAGGCGCATTTCCGCGAAATCGTGACCGGACAGGTCGTGCGCTACGCGCTGCCCAGGATCGGAGCGCTGAACTTCGTGATGACGGGCGCCCTCGGCGGCGGCGTAACCCGCTCGCTGGCGCTCGACGCACACGGCAAGGGCCTCGGCTCGGCCTTGCTCGATCTGGAGATCCCCGACTGAGCCGAGGCGACCCTTGCGCGCGAGGTGACATGGCCCGCCGCGACGGCCGAGGCGGTGTCGCCGCCGGTGGCCGAGAAGGCGAGCGGGGCGTTGCTCGCGCCGAACACCGCTGCCGGCCTAGGCACGGCGAAGGCGAAAGGTTGGGGCACGGGAGCGACTTTCGGTCGAGCTGCGTCGCATTCATCCGAACGTACAGGAAATCGCACTGCCTCCGCACGTCCGCGAACAGGCTCAGCCGGCCGACCGAGCGGGCACGCTCGCACACGTGCCACGCGTGCGGCAGACCGGTCTCGGCCATGCAGGTTGTGTGACGAGGGCATCGCCGATCCCGAGGATGGCCTTGGCGATCAATTCCAGGCGATCAGTTCCAGGGATGTGGCTCGGAGCGTCTGCGCGACCTGCCGGCCGGTGTCGAAGGCTTCGTCGGTCATCCGCGCGCGAGAACGTTTCCGCGCGGCTCGTTCGCAACGAGACGCCGTCAGGTCGGCTGCACTTCCGTGTCCTTCACCGCGGGATCGTCTTCCACCGGGACCGTGGGCTGGGGTTGCGGGTCGGCCTCGATGTCCTCTTCGCTCGCTGGGACGACCTCGTCGAGGCGCGCGGGGTCTTCGATCAGGGCGCCCGGATCCTCGCCCGGCATCGGCGTGTCGGCATGGTTCATGGCGTTGGTCTCTCTGGGACGAGGTCGGGGGAAGCGTTCAGGGGAAGGCCCTATGGGGGCGCGGTGCCGCGCACCGGCGCCCCCGGGATCAGACGGCGCCGTCAGTCGTCCGCGTCGTCGGCGTCGAGGATGCCTTCGAGGTCGCCGACTAGTGCGTCGAGCTGCTCGGAGGTGGAGCGGATCTTGAACGTCGTCCCGTCCTCCGCCTCCACGGCGATCTCCACGTGGTCGCCGACCTTGGCCGCCAGCGCCTGCTTCAGAATGTAGGTCGTCACGTCTGCCTTGTCGGCCATGCCGTCTCCTTCACGTTCGCCGCGGGCAACGCCGCCCAGAGGCGTTGGTTGGTGCGGCAGAACCTCGCGGCGGGGCGCAGCAGCTTGGTATCGCGCTCAAGAACGCCGGCAGGGCATCTCGCCGGCGGCGATCAGGGCCTGGGCGATCGCCACCGTACGGCGGCTCTGGTGGCGGATGGCGTCGAGGTCCTCGCGCCGCGGGTCGGCGTTCTCGGCGCCGACGATGGCCGAGGCGCCGTAGGGCGAGCCGGCCTCGAGCATCGCCGCGTCGGTGTAGCCCGGCGGGAGGATGACCATGCCGAGATGCGCCATCGGCGCGTAGAGCGACAACGTCACCACCTCCGAGCCGCCATGCGGCCAGGAGGCGACGGCGAAGGCGCCGCCGACCTTGCCCGAGAGCGCGCCGCGCTTCCATTGCGGGCCGAGCATGTCGAGGAAGGCCTTCAGCTCGGTGGCCATCGCGCCGAAGTAGCAGGGCGTGCCGAACAGGATCGCGTCGGCCCATTCCGCATCCTCGTGGGTCGGCGCCGGGTACAGCGCGTTCTGCCGCGCCGCGTTCTCCGTCCAGCCCTCGACCTTCGCCATCGCGTCGGCATCGGCGACTTCGCGGGCGCGGCGCACACGCACGGTGGCGCCGGCGTCCCGCGCGGCCTCCGCGGCCGCCACGGCCAGCGCCTCGACGGAACCGGAGCGCGAGTAGAAGACGATCAGCACGCGGGCGGGATCGGTAAGGGGATCGGACACGATGGTTTCCTTGGTCGAGATCCCTCCGACGTAGGGCGGCCGGCATCCGCGGGACCGCGCCCTGCCAAAGGGCCGCGCCGCGGCGGCCGGTCGCCAGCGCCACAGGGGTGGAGCCATCGCACACGCTGCACGTTGCCCGTCCGAAGTCCGATGCGATCGGGCGAGCGAGGTTTCACGGTGGCAGAACAACTCTCCGGCCAGGCCGGCCGACAGGGCAAGCGCGGCAAGCCCGCCCTCTACGTGCTGGTCGCCAGCGTGGGACTGATGGTTGCGGCCCTCGTCGGACTGATGGTGTGGCAGGGCGCCAGCTCCCCGCCCGACTACGCGAGCCAGAGCCAGGCCGCGTCGCGTGCGCAGATCACCGGTTCCACGACCGGCCGGAGCGATACCCCATCCTCGGCCAACACCAGCGACGTGCCGGCCGGCAACCCGGCCTATCCACAGCCCGCCCAGCGGGACGCCAACTGAACCCGTCGTCGAACCCGCCGTTCCCGGGTTCGACATCCTCCTGGGAAGCCCGACGATGACCCTGCGTTCCGAGACCCCGCCCTCTCCCGCCAACCTCGACTTCGGCACGCCGCCGGACGACGAGAACCCGACCTCGGCCCAGCTGAAGGCCGACATCGACAGCGGGCGGACCGGAGACAAGGTCAGCCACGGCGACGTCGGCGCGGCGCCGCTCGGGACCTGCGACGAGGCCGGCGACACGCCGCCGACCCCGCAACGGATCAAGCTCGCGCGCGAGAACGAGGCCGCGTCTGAGCGAGTCCGTGCCGCCGCCGACGTTCACGGCGAACGCTCCTGGGTGATGCCGCTGTTCTACGGCGCCGTCGTGGCGATCCCCGTCGTGGTGGGCGCCGCGATCCTCCTGCTGCGCTGATCCGAGGTCGTCGCGCGGCTCGCCGCTGGCGGCCTGTTCGCGTCAGACTGCGGAGATCGTTCCGACAGGGCGCTCGACCCTTGTGTCGGCATTCGTTTGCTCACCGGACATCGGCATTCAGAAAAATTGTTCGCTCACCGCCGTAAAATTCATACGGCGCATGCAAATCCGGCCCGCAACCAATCACGTTAACCTTTGTTGGAAAGCCATGCCGGCAAAGCGCAACCTCGATACGTGCTTCATCCTCGTCGTCGAGGACGACGACCTCGTGCGTCTCTACGCGGTCGAGATGCTGGAGGATGCCGGCTTCGCAGTCGTGGAGGCCCGCCAGGCCGACGAGGCTTGGTTCATCCTCCACGAGCGCTCGGACATCGGCGCGGTCTTCACCGATGTCGACATGCCTGGCACGATGTGCGGCGTGAAGTTGGCCGAACGCGTCTCCGAGGCGTGGCCCGACATTCGCCTGGTCCTGACCTCCGGCCGGCATCGCCTCGCGGACGAGGAGGTTCCCGATCACGGGCTGTTCGTGCCGAAGCCTTACAAGGCGTCCCAGGTCGTCGAGGCGCTCGAACAGGCGGCGTGACGGCGTCTGCCTGATTGAAAAATTCTCTGCGGCTCGTGGTCGCGCACACGAGATTACCCGACAGGAACACCGCTTTCGAGCGTCGTATCGTCGATGGCATCCATCAATTCTTAGTCGATCACTTCGACGATGCGGCGGGTGCCCGGCTCGACCAGCACGGGATGGTCGTTGACGATGGTGTAGTTGTAGCCCGCGAGCTCGAACTCGCGCGGCACGTCGTAGTAGACGATGCCATCCTCCGGCAGCACCGTTCCGATCCGAACCGGCCCGCGATAGGCGAAGGACGGGCGCCGCTCGGCGCTGGCATAAATCCGGAAGCGTTCGCGCCGGTCGATCCCGAGGATGCCGTTCGCCGTGCCGACCGCCGCCCCGAGCGCCCCGCCGACGACCGCGC
>NZ_VRUX01000149.1:0-8536 GCF_008039885.1 Methylobacterium sp. WL103 | reverse complement strand
GCACGGGCCGGCGCTCGCGCTCGGGCTCGGCGGCGCCTTCGCCGCCATCGCCAGCGTGGTCAGCTTCCTGCGCCTCGCCGTCCGGCAGGAGGACACGGCCCGGCCCGCGTGAGACGCCGTCCGCGCGGTCCGGATCGGGCGCTCGCTACTCCGCGACGGCCGGCACGGCGTCGGCGATCACCACGCGGGGGACGAGCAGGGCGGTCAGCAGCGTCAGCAGCGCAACCGCGAAGACCGTCCAGAAGGTGCCGTGCAGGGCGTGCTGCAGGCTGATGCGGGCCGCCTCGCCGGCTCCGCCGAGGCTCGCCGGGTTGTCGAGCAGGCGGCGCAGCTGGTCGGGGTCCACCGTGGCCCCGCCGTCCGGATGAATGAGGCGGTAGTTCAGGACGGCGCCGAGGGCGGTGGCGCCGAGCGTCGAGCCGAGGTTGCGCGCGAAGATGTTCGAGGCGGTGGCGGCCCCCCGCTGCGCCCAGGCGACGCTGTCCTGGATGATCACGATCGCCGCCGTCGACAGGAAGCCCATGCCGAGGCCCATGACGATCGACCCCGCCGCCGCGACGGCGGGCGAGGTCTCCGGGCCCAACGCCACGAAGGCCGACGCCCCGATCGGCAGCAGGGCGGCGCCGAGCAGCAGGACCGGCCGCAGGCCGAACCGGACGAAGCTGCGCGCCGCCGTGGTCGCGCCGACCGGCCAGCCGAGCACCATGAGGGTCAGGGTGAAGCCGGCCACGAGCGGCGATTGCCGGAGCACGCCCTGCACGTACATCGGCAGGAAGGCGGTGAGCCCGATGATCGCCATGCCCGAGAGTAGCGTCGCGGCGTTGGCGGTGAGGATCGAGCGCTGCCCCCAGAGCGCGAAATCCAGCATGGGGTCGGCGGCCCGCCGCTCCTGCAGCACGAACAGCGTGATCGCCACGAGGAAGGTCAGGCCGGAGGCGGTCGCCACGGCCGGCGCGGTCGAGGTCTCGGTCAGGGCGATCATCAGCGCGGCGATCGCCAGCGTGAAGAGGCCGGCCCCGATCACGTCGATCCGGCGCCGCTTGCGCTCCACCTCCTCGCGCAGGAACAGAAGGAACAGGGCGGCCGCGAGGACGCCGACCGGCAGGTTGATCCAGAAGATCCACGGCCAGCTCAGGTGCCCGATGATCAGGCCTCCGGCGAGCGGCCCGGCCACCGAGGAGACGCCCCAGACGCTGGCGAGATAGCCCTGCACCCGGCCGCGCTCGCGGGCGGAGTAGAGGTCGCCGACCACGGTCATGCTCACGGGCTGGATCGCGCCCGCGCCGACGCCCTGCACGAGCCGGAACAGGATCAGCGACGGCATCGACCAGGCGAAGCCGCACAGCAGCGAGCCGGCGAGGAACACCGCGATGCCGAACAGCAGCACCGGGCGCCGCCCGTAGAGGTCGGACAGCTTGCCGAACACCACGGTGGTCGCGGTCTGCGTCAGCAGGAAGGAGGCGAACACCCAGGCGTAGAGGTGGAGGTCGCCGAGCTGCCCGGCGATCTGCGGCATCGCGGTCGAGACGATCGTCGCCTCGATCGCGATCATGAACATCGCCGCCATCACCGCGGCGAGGACCAGCGGGCGGCGCGTCGTCGGTGAGGTCAGCATGCCTGGGCTTTAGGGCTCCGGCGCTCCGGGCACCAGGGGCCGGACGCCGACGCGCGCCGGCTCAGACCGTCGCGGCCTCCGGCGTCGGCCCTCGATGCGGGATGCGGAGACGGCGTGACGCCCGCGCTTCGGCAACCCCGAGCGGCGCTGCACGGACGCCTGGACTGCGAGCCCGGCTGTGAGGGCATGTCCGAGCGCGGGTGGTCCAAGCCGGGTATCGAGGCGCGCGCGTCCGGCCCATGGCGGCCGTTCACGGACTCGGTTCGCGATCCGGGACGAACAGCAATCCGATGAGGACGACGGCGGGCACGAGCACGCAGGCGAAGGACAGGGCGGCGACCCCGAAGGCGCCCGCCAGGGCGCCGACCGCGAACGCCAGCACGGCCGACAGCGTGCGCCGAAGGCGGGTGGCGGCCGGCGCGCCGAGCGTCTTCCCGCAGGCATGGTCGGTCAGGTCGATCACGGCCTGCGTGACGTTCACGGTCATCACGGTGGTCGCGGCCAGGTGGCCGATCACCAGACGCCCGATGCCGTTCTGGATGCCCATGGCGGCGACCCCGAGCATGCCGACGCCGATCGCCTTCGCGCCGTCCGGCGAGCCGAGCGGCGACAGGGACGCGCCCACGATCGCGAAGGCGATCAGCGCGGCGGCTTCAAGCACCAGCAACGGGCGCAGCGGTGACGCCCCCCTCCGCTCGAGGGCCAGGGCGATGAGGCGGGTCACGGCCACCGCCAGGATGAACGTCGGCAGGGCAAGGAGCTTCGCGAGGACCCCGGTCGAGGTCGAGACCAGCTCCGCACCGATCAGGACGACGTTGCCGGTGACGTGGGCCGTGAACAGGCCGGTCAGGGCGATGAAGGCGGCGGCGTCCACGAAGCCGGCGACGAAGGCCAGCCCGACACCGATCGCGGCGTCTCCATCAGCGAAGGCAGGCACGATGCTGGGGGCTCCTTTTCGGCGATCCAGGTCGTCCGGGCAGGTCGCCCGGAGACGGGTGCCGAGCTTCGACCGCTAACCCAGGGTCACCGAGCCGTCGGCCGGATCGACCGCGACGACGCGCGGACCGCGCACGTCCGGATCGCGCTGCTCCCAGGCCGACAGGGCGGCGTTGGCGGCCTCGACGATCGCTCCCGGGGCGCCGCCGACCTGCGGGCGGATCGCCTCCACGAGCCGCGTCACGACCGTCTGCTCCTCGAGCGGGTGGGCCGGCATCGTCGCCTGGCGGCAGAACGCCGCGTAGACGTTCTCGGCGATCGCGCGGGCCGCGCGATCCAAATCCGGCGTGTCGTTCATGTCCTGTCGCCCTTCACCTGGGGATGTTCGGAGCGTGCGCCCCGGCTTGGATGGAGTCGGTGCCGGCCTGCGATCAGGGCGCGGGCTCCTGCAGCGGCTTGCCCTTGTCGATCACGTAGACCGACAGGATCTTGATCGTCCTGTCGCCGACCACCGTGTAGCCCGCATGCGGCACGCCGCGCTGGTTGATGCCGCGCTCGCCCGCCGGGCGCTCCTTCGGCTCCTTGCCGGCCACCTGCACGGTCCCGCCCTCGATCACGTAGAACGACTCCTCGCCGTTGTGGAAATGGCGGGGCGAGGTCGCGCCCGGCGGGAACTCCACCAGCTGCATGACGATCTCCCGGGTGTCGTCGCCGGAGACGGGCGAGCGTCCGAGTTCGGTCCGCTTGATCTCCTGCGCCACCGCCGAGCCCCCCAAGGCGATCACGCCGGCACCGCATGCCAGCACAAGCCCCAAGGTCGCGAGCCATCGCCGCATCCGACGCATCCTCCGTTTCGGGAAAGGATGGCACGGACCGGATCGCAGCGGAACGGCCCGGGCACGCGCCGCCTCGTTTTCCGCACGGCTGGTTTTCCACGCCGATCGTTCCCGGCGGCCCCCGTCAGGCGTCGTCCTCAGGAGCGAACACCTCGCCCGCTTCCGCCAGCCGGACGTTGGCCGCGTCGGTCCGGAGCTGCAGCAGGCCGCGATACTCGGCGAGGTGGCGGCGCATCCCATCGTCGGCGCCCGAGCCGTCGACCGGTTCCGGCGCGGCCGGGTCGCAACCGTCGATCGCCTCCGCGGTCCGGCGGTCGACGCGGGCCCGGTCGGACGGGCTCAAGCCTGCGAGCCCGTCGAATCCGAGCTCGCGCGCGAAATGGGCGGCGATCTCTTCGCGCTTCGCGTCCAAGTCCGAGGTCGCCAAGTGCGATGTCGCCAAGTCCGATGTCGCCAAGTCCGATGTCGCCAAGTCCGATGTCGCCAAGTCCGGCATGACCCTCTCCTCAATCAGGACATCCACGCGTTCGACGAACAGAGGAGGCTGAATGCGGCCGATCTGGCCTCACGCACCTCTGCTAGGTGAACCGCTGGGCCGAGATCGGATCGCTGGCGGGAAAGGTGTCCTCGAGCCCTTCGTCGAGCATGCGCTCCCGGCGCCGCACCGGGCCGTCGGCCGCCGGGCGACCCTTCGCGCGCGTACGGCTGCTCCCGCCGAGGAACCCGCTCTGCCACAGGAGGTAGCCGACGCCGACCGCGAGGGTGCAGACGATGACCTTGAGGTCCAGCTCGCTCCGCGGGGCGGGCTCGGGGTGCCGTGCCTGCAGCGCCCACCGCCGCGCCTGGACGAAGGCCCGCGCCGCGTCGTCGGCCTGCCTGTCGGAGAGCAGCGTGCGGGCGGCGGGCAGCAGCTCGTGCTTGAGCCGATGGAGGTGCTGATCCACGAGGTAGGTCGCATCCTCGAAGTCGTTCAGCCAGCCCTCGGAGGTCTTGCGGCGACGCCGCGCCAGGTCGGAGAGCTGGCCGATGAACGCCCGGTGCCCGTCCGACAGCTCGTCCACGAGCCGCCGGGTCTGCGGCAGCCGGCCGAGCGGGGCGTAGAGGCCGACGGACACCGCCTGCGCGTGGGCTTCGAGCGCGTCGACGAGGTGGTCGAGGAGTCGCTCCCGGCTCCTGACGACGCCAGGTCCGTTCAAGGCTCTCGGCGCGTCGTGGATGAGATGCTCGATGTTCGCGTGATCGCGTCCGATGAGCTGCCAGACATCCATGCACGGTACTCCATAAGTCGTACCTGCCAACCGCCTCGCCCAGGGGCTGTTCCTTAGGTCCGGCCCCGCGCGATGCGTGCCGCGCGAGGGCGCAAGCCGCCGGAGACGCCGGGCCCGCGCCGGCGGGAATGAACCGGACGTGCGCTCCCGCATTGGGGGAGGCAGGAGACCCGAATGCCGCCCGACGCAACCCAAGAACCGCAGACCGTCAACCTCTCGACGCCGGACGCGGCCGCCTACTGGGCGCGCAAGCTCCAGGTTCCCGTCGAGAAGCTCGGTGCGGCGGTCGACGCCGTCGGCCACGACGCCGAGAAGGTCGCGACGCATCTCGGCCTGCCCTGGCCGTACGAGGCCAGCGGCATCGTCTGACGACGGCAGACCCTGGGAGGGGCGCGTGAACGCAGCACCGGACGGTTCCATCATCCAGCGCGAATCCCCGCGCGCCGACCTTCTCGCCTTCGAGATCAAGGACCGCATCACCGAGCCGGACATCGCGTGGATGTCGTCCATCGCCGACGCGGCCATGAAGACGGTCGACCGGTTCGACATGCTGCTGATCATGTCGAACTACGAGGGCACCGATCTCGGGGCGCGGTTCGACGGCTACGCGAGCCAGGTGATGGTGCGCTCGGTGGCCCACATCCGGAAGTACGTCGTGGTCGGCGCGCCGTCGTTCGCGCGCGCCATGATCAAGCTCTCCGGGACGGTGATGCCGGTCGACACCAAGACCTTCGACCTCGCCGACGAGGCCACCGCCTGGGCTTACCTCGCGGAAGCCGGGCCCGTCGCGAAGAGCTGAGGCCGGCCCATCAGGCCAGGACGGGCGGCCGCCTTCATTCCGGTGGACGCGCACTCAGCCTGCGCGCGACTCGGTGTGGACCAACCGGCGCATGGCGCAGGTGCGACACGATCGACGACCCGTACGTCCCAGTCACCCCGGCGCCAGCGGAACTTCCAGTCGAGGAAATCGGTTTTCCAGCCTCAAGCCATCCTCTAGCGAGATCGCAAGAGGATCATGGCAGGCACGTCGATCGGGGCACGCGAAGCGATGACACGCAAGACGACGACCAAGGCGGTTCGGGCCGCGCTCGCGACGGGCCTTCTTCTCGGCTCGACCGGTGCCGTGTTCGCCTGGGGTGGCGGCGGTGGCGGGAGCGACAGCGGCAGCGGACTCTCGCCCTATGCCGCGCTGAACGGGAACGACCGCTCGGCCGGCGTCAACAGCGGCAACTACCGCGCGCCGGAGCTCGATCCCTATCTCGGCGCCTACGGCGACGGCTACGCCCGCCCCGTCCAGGACCGCTACCGTCCGGTCCGCCGGCCCTATTACGGCCGGCCCTATTGATCGGGCACTCTTAAACCAACTGGGATCGGCGGCCGTCATCCGACGGTCGCCGTGACCTCGATCTCGACCTTCATCTCGGCGCGCAGAAGGCCGGCGACGACCTGCAGGGTCGCGGCCGGCCGCACCTCGGCCAGCACGCGCCCGCAGACCGCGAGCACGGCTTCGGCATCCGCCCGGTCGGTGACGAGGTAGGTCGCCCGCACGAAGCGCCCGAGGCCGGACCCGGCCTCGGCGAGGACGTCGGCGATCGTGCGCCAGCACGCCTCGGCCTGCGCCGCGGCGTCCTCCGGCATCGTCATCGTGGCGTAATCGTAGCCGGTGGTGCCGGCCACGAACACGAAGCCCCCGTCGATCACCGCGCGCGAGTAGCCGTAGGCCGCCTCGAACGGCGAGCCCGAGCCGATCAGGCGCCGGGTCACCGGCGCAAGGCTTCCAGCACCTTCGCGCCCGGGCGTCCGGTCTGCGGCATGCCGAGGCTGCGCTCGACCTCCTTGATCGCGTCGCGGGTCTTGGCGCCGACCTTGCCGTCCGGCTCGCCGACGTCGTAGCCCCGCGCGGTCAGGCGGGCCTGCAGGTCGCGGCGCTCGGCCCGCGACAGCGGCGGGTCGTCGGTCGGCCACTCGGCCTGGATGCCGGCCCGGCCGCGCAGGCGATCGGACAGCACGGCAATGGCGAGGCCGTAGGATTCGGCGGCGTTGTAGGAGTAGATCGCGTCGAAGTTCTTGGTCACGAGGAAGGCCGGCCCCTCGACCCCTGCCGGGATCATGATGCCGACCGGCCCCTCGGCGGAAAGCGGCCGCCCGTCGACGCGCTTGACGCCGAGCGCGGCCCAGTGGCCCACCGGCTTCTTGTTCTTGCGCCCGGCGGCGCCCGCGTTGAAGCCGGCCGGCAGCTTCACCTCGTAGCCCCAGCCCTGTCCGTTCGACCATTTGGCGACGTGCAGGAAGTTCGCGGTGGAGCCGACGGCGTCGGGCACGGAATCGACCACGTCGCGGCGCCCGTCGCCGTCGAGGTCGACGGCCAGGCGCTGGTAGGTCGTCGGCATGAACTGGGTCTGGCCGAAGGCGCCGGCCCACGAGCCGTTGAGGCGCGCGGGCTCGATGTCGCCGTGCGCGATGATCTTCAGGGTCGCCATCAGCTCGCCGCGGAAGAAGTCGCGCCGGCGGTTGCCGGAGCAGGCCAGCGTCGCCAGCGACTGCACCAGCGGCATCTTGCCGAGGTTCTTGCCGAAGTTCGATTCCACGCCCCAGACTGCGGCGATGGTGAAGCGATCGACGCCGTAGCGGGCCTCGGCCTGGGCGAGCGCCGCGCCGTGCTGGCGCATCGCCGCCTTGCCGTCGTCGACGCGCTCGTCGTCCACCAGGGCGGCCATGTAGTCCCAGATCGGCGTCTTGAACTCGGGCTGCGCCTGGGAAAGCTCGATCACCTTGTCGTCGAAGGCGATCCCGTCGGTGGCGCTGCGGAACGCCTGCGCCGAGACGCCCTGCGCCGCCGCCTGCTGCTGCAGGCCGGCGAGGCAGGACTGGAAGTCGGCCCGCGCACCGGTCGTCGCGAGGCAGGCGACGGCGATCCACGGCAGGATCGGCCTGCGGGAGGAGCGCTGCCGGGGAGATCGCTGCATCGTCGTCGCTCGCATGGTGTCCGAAGCGTGGGAGCCTGGGAGGGAACGGTTAACCCAGGCTTAATTCGAGGGCGCCGGACGATCCGCAGGCCGTCCGCGCCCCCTCACGCCCAGCCGCGCGCGGCGAGCTTGTCCTCGTAGGCGTCGATCTTCGGCGCGCGCTTCAGGGTCAGGCCGATCTCGTCGAGGCCGTTGAGCAGGCTCTCCTTGCGGCCGGGATCGATGTCGAAGTGCAGCGTGCCGCCGTCCGGGCCGCGGATGGTCTGGGCTTCGAGGTCGACCGAGAGGGTGGCGTTGGCGCCGCGCTCGGCATCCTCGAACAGCTTCTCGAGGTCTTCCGGCGAGACCACGATCGCCAGGATGCCGTTCTTGGCGCAGTTGTTGAAGAAGATGTCGGCGAAGCTCGTCGAGATCACGCAGCGGATACCGAAATCGGTCAGCGCCCAGGGCGCGTGCTCGCGCGACGAGCCGCAGCCGAAGTTGTCGCCCGCCACCAGGATCTTGGCGTTGCGGTAGGCCGGCTGGTTGAGGACGAAGTCCGGGTTCTCGGAGCCGTCGTCCCGGTAGCGCATCTCGGCGAACAGACCCTTGCCGAGGCCGGTGCGCTTGATCGTCTTGAGGTACTGCTTCGGGATGATCCGGTCGGTGTCGACGTTGATGATCCGCATGGGCGCCGCGACGCCCGCCAGGGTGTTGAATCTGTCCATCGTCCTTGCCGGTCTATCGAATGCCAACGGGGGTCGGCCGCCACCCTAACAGCGGCGCGGCGGACCGGGAAGATTCACGCCAGGCGCCCGGCGCGCAGATGTTCCGCCCGGAAGTGCTCCGCCCGCAAGTGCTCCGCCCGGACGTGCTCCGCCCTGAGGTGCCCGTCGTGGATCGCCGACGCGACCAGGGCGCCCGCGACGCCGGCGC
>NZ_VRUX01000148.1:0-8602 GCF_008039885.1 Methylobacterium sp. WL103 | reverse complement strand
GGCGCGCCGGGTCGCCTCGGTCTGCACCGGCGCCTTCCTGCTCGGGGCCGCGGGGCTCCTCGACGGGCGCCGGGCGGCAACGCACTGGGCCTATTGCGCGCGGCTCGCGAAACGCTATCCGCTGGCACGCGTCGAGCCGGACCCGATCTTCGTGCAGGACGGCCCGGTCTGGTCCTCGGCGGGGATCACCGCGGGCATCGACCTGGCGCTGGCGCTGGTGGAACAGGACCTCGGCCGCCCCCTGGCGCTCGGGGTCGCGCGCCATCTCGTGATGTTCCTCAAGCGGCCGGGCGGGCAGGCGCAGTTCCGCGCGGCGCTCGCGCTCCAGGCCGGCGACGACCGCTTCGACGCCCTCCATGCCTGGATCCGGGAGAACCTGGCCGGCGACCTCTCGCTGCCGGCGCTCGCGGCGGCGGCGGGCATGAGCGAGCGCAGCCTCGGGCGCCACTACCGTGCGGCGACCGGGCTGACGCCGGCCAAGGGGGTCGAGCGGCTGCGGGTGGAGGCGGCGCAGCGGGCGTTGTCCGAGACGCGGCGCCCGGTGAAGCGCATCGCGCAGGCCTGCGGCTTCGGTTCGGAGGAAACGATGCGCCGCAGCTTCCTGCGGCTCGTCGCTACGCTGCCGCAGGATTACCGCACCCGGTTCGGATCGTGACGGCGCCCACCAGGCCTCATGGGTGAACCGATGAGGTCCGGCGGAGAGCCGCCGCGCCGCCGAAGCGGTGGCCGGGCTCGGGCGGCGCCCGGGATCAGCCGAGCTTGTAGACCGCGGCCAGCTCCGGGTCCTTGGCCGCCACGAGCTTGGCCAGGTCGACGATGACCTTGGCCTGCTTCCAGGTGGCGTCGTCCTGCATCTTGCCGTCGAGCATCACCGCGCCGGTGCCGTCGGGCATCGCCGCGACGATGCGGGCGGCGAAGGCCACCTCGTCCGGATCGGGGGCGAAGACGCGCTTGGCGATGGCGACCTGGTTCGGGTGCAGCGTCCAGGCGCCGGCGCAGCCCATGAGGAAGGCGTTGCGGAACTGGACCTCGCAGGCCGGGCCGTCCGAGAAGTCGCCGAACGGGCCGTAGAAGGCCTTGATGCCGTTGGCCATGCAGGCGTCGACCATCTTGGCGATGGTGTAGTGCCAGAGGTCCTGCTGCGCGCTGGCGCGGGCGACGCCCTCAGCCGTCGGGTCGGCGATCACCCGGTATTCCGGATGGCCGCCGCCGACGCGGGTGGTCTTCATGCCGCGGGACGCCGCCAGGTCGGCGGGGCCGAGGCTCATGCCGTGCATGCGGGGCGACGCGCAGGCGATGGCGTCGACGTTGGCGACGCCTTCGGCCGTCTCGAGGATCGCGTGGATCAGGATCGGCTTCGTCACGCCGTGGCGCGCCTCGAGCTGGGCGAGGAGCTGGTCGACGTAGTGGATGTCCCACGGACCCTCGACCTTGGGGATCATCACCACGTCGAGCTTCGAGCCGACTTCGGCCACGAGCTCGAACAGGTCGTCGAGAAACCACGGCGAGTTCAACGCATTGATGCGGCTCCACAGCCCGGTGCCGGTCGCCGCGAAGTCGGTCGCCTGCGCCATCTGGACGAAGCCCTTCCGGGCCGCCTCCTTCTGGTCCATCGGCACCGCGTCCTCCAGGTTGCCGAGCACGACGTCGACGGTCGGCGCGAGCTCCGGCACGCGGGCGCGGACCTTGTCGTTGTGGGGCGGCACGAAGTGGATCATCCGCTCCAGCCGCACCGGCAGCTCGCGGAAGGGCTCGGGCGCGCCGGCGGCGAGCGGCTGGAAGAAGCGGCGCGGCAGTTTCATGTCAAAACCTCGTTGCGGGTCGGCGTGACCGAGCGGTTCGTCCGGTTAGTGCAAGCACAGGCCCGGCGTAAAGCGATCCGCGCGGTTCGAATCATGGTGCGCTGCCGCACGACGGGTACCCTGGGCGCGGCGGTTACGCCCCATATCGGGAACGCGACGGACGGCGCGGCGTTTTTCGAATCGAGGCGGGTCAATCGATATCGGGAATCGGGCTATGCCCACATCCAAGACGCGTCGGATCGCCCTCTGCGCGACAGTCCTCGCTCTCGGGATCGGTGCGCCCGATCTGTCCTTCGCCGGATCGGACACGGCCAAGCGGGCCGAGCGCACGGTCTTCACCCCGGGCGAAATCGCCACGGCGCGTCCCGCCGCCCTGAAGGGCCCCCTGCGCATCGCCGGCGACGACCCCCAGGGCTTCCAGGCGCTGATCGACCAAGCGTCCGCGGCCGCCGACCCATGGCTCGTCCTCTCCGGCGGCGGCGAGAACGGCGCATTCGCGGCCGGACTGCTCTCCGGCTGGAGCGCCAGCGGCCGCCGCCCGGCCTTCGGCGTCATCACCGGCGTCTCGACGGGGGCCCTGATCGCGCCCTTCGCCTTCATCGGCGACGCCGGCGACGCGGCCCTGCGCGAGGCCTACACCACGGTCTCGGCGGCGGACGTGTTCGAGTTCGGCGGCTCCAACGAGGCCCTGACCGACACCTGGCCGCTCAAGCGCCGGATCGAGAAGGCGGTGACGCCGCGCCTGCTGAAGGCGATCGCGGCCGAGCACGCCAAAGGCCGCCGGCTGCTGGTCGCCACCACCGAGCTCGACACGGAGCGCCCGGTGCTGTGGGACATGGGCGCCATCGCCACGGTCGGCGACGACAAGGCGCTGAACCTGTTCCGCGCGATCGTGCTGGCCTCGTCCGCGGTGCCCGGCGTGTTCCCGCCGGTCTCGATCGATTCGGCCACCGCAGATGGCAAGACGATCCAGGAGATGCACGTGGACGGCGGCACCACGGCGCCATTCTTCCTGGCGCCGAAGCCGGCGCTCATCGCCGCGCTGACAGGCTCGGGCGGGGTGAAGATCCCGGCCCGGACGGTCTACCTCGTGGTCAACAACAAGCTCGCGCCGTACTTCCAGATGGCGACGCACACCACGCTCTCGGTGCTCGGCCGGGCGATGTCGGCGGCGATAAAGGCGCAGACGCGCGACGCCCTCGCGCTCGCTGACGCCTTCGCCCGCCGCGAATCCCTCGACCTGAAGGTCGCCGAGATCGACGACCGCTTCACCGAGACCTCGCCGGCCCCGTTCGACCAGCGCTACATGAAGGCGTTGTTCGCGCATGCCGAGACGCTGGGCCGAGCCGGCACGGCCTTCGACGGCTCGGAAGCGATGGCCGGCGCTCCGTCGAACCCGCCGACGGGTGCGCTCGGCGCCGTGCATGCGAAGGCCCCGCATCCCGCCGAGATGCCGCGCCTGGACGCATCGCGTCCGGACGCGTCCCAGGCCCTGGCGACGCGCTGAGCGGCGCGAGAGCATTTTCGGTGATCCCTGGATCACCGAAAATGCTCTATCTTGTTGTGCGATCAGGTTTTCTTCACGCGAGACGGCATCCACCTCGCTCGAAAATGCTCTAGCCCGTCTCCCGCCGAGCGGGAGGCGGTCACGCCGCCTTCTTCTTCCCCCCGCGCTCGGCGATCCCTGCGAGCGCCCGCACCACCTGCGTCGCGGTCTTGAGCCGGGCCGGGATCGAGTCGAGCTCGCGGATGAACACCACGCTCATGTCCGGACGCACCTTGGCGAACGAGGCCTGCTCGGCGACGTAGGCGACGAGCCCCTGCGGGTTCGCGAACGACTTGTCGCGGAAGTGGACGACGACGCCCTTGGGGCCGGCCTCGACCTTGGCGATGTTGGCGGCCAGGCACAGGATCTTGATCGTGACGATCTTGAGCAGCTGCTCCACCTCCGGCGGCAGCGGCCCGAAGCGGTCGATGAGCTCGGCGCCGAACCCCTCCATCTCGGCGTCGTTCTCCAGGGTCGAGAGCCGGCGGTAGAGCGCGAGCCGCACGCCGAGGTCCTCGACGTAGGTCTCGGGGATCGTGACGGGGGCGCCGAGCGCGATGGTCGGCGACCACGCCTCCTCCACCGGCTCCTCGTAGCCGGCCTTGAGCGCGGTGACCGCGTCCTCCAGCATCTGCTGGTAGAGCTCGTAGCCGACCTCCTTGATGTGGCCGGACTGCGCGTCGCCGAGCAGGTTGCCGGCGCCGCGGATGTCGAGGTCGTGGGAGGCCAGCTGGAAGCCGGCGCCGAGCGTGTCGAGGGTCTGCAGCACGTTGAGGCGCTGCTCGGCCTGGGCGCTCAGCGTGCGGTTGGCCGGCGTCGTGAACAGGGCGTAGGCGCGGGCCTTGGAGCGGCCGACGCGGCCGCGCAGCTGATACAGCTGGGCCAGGCCGAACATGTCGGCCCGGTGCACGATCAGCGTGTTGGCGGTGGGGATGTCGAGGCCCGATTCGACGATCGTGGTCGAGAGCAGCACGTCGTACTTGCCCTCGTAGAACGCGGTCATCACGTCCTCGAGCTGGCCCGCCGCCATCTGCCCGTGCGCCACCGCGACCGTGGTCTCGGGCATCTCGGTGTCGAGGAAGCGCTTCACCTCGGCGAGGTCCTCGATCCGCGGCACCACGTAGAACGACTGCCCGCCGCGGTAGCGCTCGCGCAGCAGCGCCTCGCGGATGGTCAACGGATCGAACGGCGTCACGAAGGTGCGCACCGCCAGGCGGTCGACCGGGGGCGTGGCGATGATCGAGAGGTCGCGCACGCCCGTCATCGCCAGCTGCAGGGTCCGCGGGATCGGGGTGGCCGAGAGCGTCAGCACGTGCACGTCGGCCTGCAGCGCCTTCAGGCGCTCTTTGTGGCTGACGCCGAAGTGCTGCTCCTCGTCGACGATGATCAGGCCGAGGTCCTTGAAGGCGATGGTCTTGGCGAGCACCGCATGGGTGCCGACGACGATGTCGACGGTGCCCGCCGCGATCCCCGCGCGGTTCTGCTTCATCTCGGCGGCGCCGACGAAGCGCGAGAGCTGCGCCACCTGGATCGGCAGGCCCTTGAAGCGCTCGGCGAAGGTGCGGAAGTGCTGGCGGGCGAGCAGGGTGGTCGGCACCACCACCGCCACCTGCCGCCCCGAGATCGAGGCGGCGAAGGCGGCGCGCAACGCCACCTCGGTCTTGCCGAAGCCGACGTCGCCGCAGACGAGCCGGTCCATCGGGCGGCCCTCGTTCAGGTCCGAGAGCACCGCCTCAATGGCGTTGGCCTGGTCCTCGGTCTCCTCGAAGGCGAAGCGGGCGGCGAACTCGCCGTAGAGCCCCTCGGGCGGCACCAGCCGCGGCGCCTGCCGCACGAAGCGCTGGGCTGCGACCTTGATGAGTTCGCCGGCCATCTCGAGGATGCGCTTCTTCATCCGCGCCTTGCGCGCCTGCCAGCCGGCGCCGCCGAGGCGGTCCAACGCGACCTCCGAATCCTCGGAGCCGTAGCGGGTCAGAAGCTCGATGTTCTCCACCGGCAGCAGCAGCAGGCCGGTGGCGTATTGCAGCTCCAGGCAATCGTGCGGGGCGCCCGCCGCCGTCACCGTCTTCAGGCCGACGAACCGGCCGATGCCGTGGTCGGCATGCACCACGAGGTCGCCGGGCTGGAGCGCCTGCACCTCCAGGATGACGTCCTGCGGCCGCTTGGACTTGCGCTTATGGCGCACGAGCCGGTCGCCGAGGATGTCGCCTTCCGAGACCACGGCGAGCTGGCCCGTCGTGAAGCCGGATTCGAGGCCCCAGACCGCGACCGCCACGTCGGTGCCGCGCTTCAACGCGTAGACGTCCGAGAGGCGGGAGATCGCCATCGGTTTCTTCAGGCCGTGGTCGGCGAGCACGCCGCAGAGGCGGTCGCGCGAGCCCTCGGACCAGGATCCCAGGATCACGTGGTGACCGGATCCCTGCAGGTCCTTCACGTGCGCCACCGCCGCGTCGAAGACGCTCGTCGCCTCGCTGGCGCGCTCGGCCGCGAAAGTGCGGCCGGGCTCGGCGCCGCAATCGATGGCCGGGCCGTCGGCCCCGCCATCGGGCACCGCGAACGGCGTCAGCCGGGCGACCGAGCAGGCCGCGATCCGGTCGCGCAGCTCGTTCTGGGTGAGGTAGAGGGCGCGCGGCGGCAGCGGCTTGTAGGGCGCGACGCCCGATTGCGGGGTCTTGCGCGCCTGCTCGCGAGCCTGGAAGTAGTCCTGGATCAAGGCCAGCCGCTCGGAGGCCGCGTCCTCGATCTGCGGCTCGAACACCATCGGCACCCCGGCGACGTAGTCGAACAGGGTGTCGAGGCCGTCGTAGAACAGGGGCATCCAATGCTCGAGGCCGGCGTAGCGCCGGCCCTCGCTCACGGTCTCGTAGAGGCGGTCGTCGCGGGTCGCGGCGCCGAAGTTGGCGATGTAGCCCTGGCGGAAGCGCCGGATGGTCTCGGTGGTGAGCTGGACCTCGCTCATCGGCACGAGGTCGAGGGAGCGGAGCTGCCCGACGGTGCGCTGCGTCTCCGGATCGAAGGCGCGGATCGATTCCAGGGTGTCGCCGAAGAAGTCGAGGCGGATCGGGTTCGGGAGTCCCGGCGGCGACAGGTCGAGGATGCCGCCGCGCACGGCGTATTCGCCCGTGTCCCGCACCGTCCCCGTGCGCAGGAAGCCGTTGGCCTCGACCCAGGCCACGACCTTGTCCATCGAGACGACGTTGCCGATCGCCACCGAGAAGGTCTCCACGGCGATGCGCTTCATCGGCGGCACGCGCTGGATCAGGGCGTTGACCGTGGTGCAGACGATGCGGGGCGCGGCCTCGGAGGAGCGCGTGCGCGTCAGCCGCGAGAAGGCGGTCATGCGCTGCGCCGCCGTGGCGCCGTTGGGCGAGACCCGGTCGTAGGGCTGGCAATCCCAGGCCGGCACGCTCATCGCCTCGATCTCGGGGGCGACGAACTTCAGCGCGTTGACGAAGGCCGCCGAGCGCCCGGAATCGCGGGCGACGTGGACCAGCACCGCCGGCCCCTCGAAGCCGGCGCTCAAGGCCCGGGCGAGGTCGGCCACCACCAGGGCGTCGAACCCGTCCGGGACGCCGGCGAGCGTCGGGCTCTCGCCACGGGCGAACGCGTCGCGAATCCGCGCCAGCGGCCCGGACTTCGGAAGCGCGAAGCGCGCCGTCTGGACCTTCGGCGCGGGGGCCGGAGGTGCGGGCGTCTTGGATCCAGGCTTGGCCATCGTGTGTCTGTTCGTCGTCGGATCGGGCGGGCAGGCGATGCCCGGATGGCGGGAGGTGGAGCCCGCGAGACGGGGTGTATAGACCGGAAGGCGGGGTGTCAGGTGGCAGCCGCCGGGCGATGCGGCCCGGGATGGTCCGGTTGGGCCGAGGTGCTCGGTGAGCACCCGGCGACAACCCGCTCGATAGACTGCGTTTTTTCGATTGAGCTCACCGGGCGCGGTCGTTGTTGGGCCAGCACGGCGAGTTGCAGAGGGTCCCGTTCGGCACGCGCATGCCGGTGTCGACCAAGCGCGCGGCCAAAGACGAGCGCAGCAGGTTCTCGCGCCGGCAGCCCTTGATGCGCGACCTGAACCGCCGGCCCCAACCTTCAGTACTAGAAAGATTTTTCGTTCAACGCGAAACCCGCATCTGCTCTGGGGCGCCGAGCCGCGGCAGGACGCCCTCGCGCATCACGGCGCGGCGCAGCGGGCCGATCGCGCTCATCGCGAGCAGGCCGACGCCGCGCAACGCGTCGACGGGCATGAGGTCGGCGAGCAGGCTGCGGTTGAGGGTGTCGACCGCCGTCGATCGCAACGCCGCGTCGAGGCGCCGGGCGCGGGCGAAGCCGGCCAACGCCGCGCGCGAGCCCGGATCACGGTGCTCGCGGACCGCGCCGAGCACCGCGTCGCGGAGGGCGGCGGCATCCCGCAACCCAAGGTTCAGCCCCTGCGCGCCGATCGGCGGGAAGACGTGGGCGGCCTCGCCGACCAGGGCGAGGCGGTGGGCCGTCGGGGTCGCCACGGAGAGGCCGCGCATCGGCACGAGGCCGCGGGGCCCGTCGACCCGCATCGTCCCAAGCATGCCCTGCGCCTGGGCGGTGACCGCCTCGGCGAGGGCTGCGTCGTCGAGGGCGGAGAGGCGGCGCGCGACGCCCTCGGCCGCGACCCACACGAGGCTGGAGCGGTTGTTGGGCAGCGGCACCAGGGTGAAGGGGCCGCCGCGGGTGTGGAACTCGGTCGAGACATTGCCGTGCGGGCGGTCGTGCGCGAGGATCGTCGTGATCGCGGATTGCGGGTACGACCAGTCCCGCACCCGGATGCCGCTGGCCGTCCGCAGGGGCGACCGGCCTCCGTCCGCGGCCACCACGAGCCGGGCCGAGACCCGACCGCCATCAACAAGGCGAACCTCGGAAAATTCTTCGCCCGCAACGGCTTCCGCCGCGTCGCTCTCGAACAGCGTGAGGTGTTCGGTCGCCCGCGCCTGCCGGCGCAGGGCTTCGACCAGGAGGCGGCTCTCGACGTTCCAGCCGAACGCGTCGAGGCCGATCTCGCCGGCATGGAAGCGTGCCGGCGGCGGGCGGAAGAGGCTTCCGGTGTCGTCGATGATCTGAAGCGTCGCCAGCGGGCCGGCCTGCGGGGCGATGCCCGCCCAGGCCCCCAGCGCGTCGAGGAAGCGCACGGAGCCGTCGAGCAGGGCGACGGTGCGCCCGTCCGCCACGGGTGCATGGCGCCCGACCAGCGCCGTCGGGATGCCGTCGCGGGCGAGCGCCAGGGCGGCGC
>NZ_VRUX01000147.1:0-8654 GCF_008039885.1 Methylobacterium sp. WL103 | reverse complement strand
GAAGGCGGGGTCGGCCGCCATGCGCGCGTCGCGCGCCGCGTGGGCGAACTTGTTCCAGGGGCAGATCGCGAGGCAGTCGTCGCAGCCGAACACCCGGTTGCCGATCGCCTTGCGGAACTCCGGCGCGATCGGGCCGGCATGCTCGATCGTCAGGTAGGAGATGCAGCGCCGCGCATCCAAGCGGTAGGGGGCCGGGAAGGCGTTCGTCGGGCAGACGTCGAGGCAGGCGCGGCAGGAGCCGCACCGGTCGGGTTCGGGCGCATCCGGCTCCAGCTCGGCGGAGGTGTAGATCGCACCGAGCAGCAGCCAGTTGCCGTGGCGGCGCGACAGCAGCACCGTGTGCTTGCCCTGCCAGCCGAGGCCGGCGGCGGCGGCGAGCGGCTTCTCCATCACGGGTGCGGTGTCGCAGAACACCTTCACCCGCACGTCGCCCTTGGCCGAGAGGTAGCCGCCGAGTTCCTTCAGCCGCCCCTTCACCACGTCGTGATAGTCGCGGCGCTGGGCGTAGGCCGCGATCGCCCCGCGATCCTTCCTCGCCAGAAGGTCGAGCGGATCGGTTTCGGGGCCGTAATTCGTGGCCAGCACGATGATGCTGCGCACCCCCGGCCACAAGGTCTTGGGTGAGGCGCGCTGGTCGGCGCGGTCCTGCATCCAGTCCATCGTGCCGTGGGCGCCCTCGCCCAGCCATGCGGCGAGGCGGCCGGGCAACTCCGGCACCGCCTCCGGGCGGGTGACCTGCACGTCGCAGAAGCCGAGGTGGCGGGCGCGGGCCTCGACGAGGCGGCGCAGCTCGGCGCCGGCGAAGGTGCGGCGGTCGCTCAGAAATCCAGGTCCGCGTAATGCCCGGCCGGCGGCATGCCCGCGACCCGGTCGGCCAGCAGAGCCCGGAAGGAGGGCCGCGACTTGACCCGCGCGTACCAGTCCCGCGCCGTCTCGTCCTCGTCCCACGGCACGTCGCCGAGGTAGTCGACGCAGCTCAGGTGCGCGGCGGCCGCAAGGTCGGCGTAGGTCAGGTGGTCGCCGGCGATCCAGCGGCGGCGGGCCATGAGGTAGCCGATGTATTTGAGGTGGTAGCGCACGTTGGTGCGGGCGGCGCGGATCGCGTTCATGTCCGGCGGGCCGCCGCCGGTGGCGCTCGTCATGAAGCGCTTGGCGATCTTCTCGGTCACGAGGTAGCCCGTCACCTCGGCGTCGAACTTGACCAGGAACCAGTCCATCAGCCGGCGCACCTCGACGCGCTCGGCCGGATGGTCCGGCATCAAGCGGCGGCCGGTGAGCCCGAGGCCGCGGGTCTCGTCGAGGTATTCCGCGATGATGCCGCCGCCGGGCACGACGAGGCCGCCCTGCTCCATCAGCACCGGCGTGGTGCCGGCCGGATTGATCAGCAGGAACGCGTCGCGCCTGTCCCAGGGCCGCTCCTCGACGAGGCTCGGCTCCAGGCCCATCTCGGCCAGGACGAGGCGGATGAAGCGGGAGTTGGCGCAGAAGGGAAAGTGATAGAGCGTCGCCATCGAGGCCGTTGTCGGACGAGGGGGGCTGCCGGCGGGACGCGCCGCACGGGATACCCCGCGGGACCGGGCTTGGATGCATCGTTATTGCCCGATCGTTGCCGCCTCATTAACACGCCGCACCGGTCGCGGTAACCGCCCGTTCACCTTGATCGGCGAACCGTGGGCGCGCCGCCGCACCGGGCGGCGATTCCAACCCACCAGGCCGGTCGCCTTCGTGCGCGGCCGAGGCGAGCGATGATGCGAGATCTGCGATGATGGATGCGATGAGCATCGCGAAGGCGGTCGTGCTCGCGGTCGTGGAGGGCGCGACCGAGTTCATCCCGGTCTCCTCCACCGGCCACCAGCTGCTGGTCGGGCACTTCATCGGGTTCCACTCGCCCAACAACACCTTCGAGGTGCTGATCCAGCTCGGCGCGATCCTGGCGATCCTGGCGGTGTACTTCCGCCGGCTCCTGGGCATCGCCTTCGCCCTGCCGAACGACCCGAAGGCGCGCCGGTTCGTCCTCGGCATCCTCGTCGCCTTCCTGCCGGCGGCGATCGTCGGCGGCCTGTTCTCGAAGGTGATCAAGGCCTACCTGTTCAATCCGTGGATCGTCTGCGCGACGCTGGTCGCGGGCGGGCTCGTGCTGCTCGTCCTCGACGACACCGAGCTCGAGGTGAAGAAGACCGACGTCTACGACTTCACCCTGCCGATGGACCTGAAGATCGGCATCTTCCAGTGCCTGGCGATGATCCCGGGCGTGTCGCGCTCCGGCGCCACCATCGTCGGCGCGATGCTGATGGGCGCCGACAAGCGTTCGGCCACCGAGTTCTCGTTCTACCTCGCGATGCCGACCATGGCCGGCGCGTTCGCCAAGGACCTGCTCGACAACTACAGGAACCTCGGCAGCGACGACGTCGGCCTGATCGCCATCGGCTTCGTGGTGGCCTTCGTCTCGGCGCTGGTCGTCGTGCGGACGGTGCTCGACTACGTCTCCCGCCATGGGTTCTGGCTGTTCGCGTGGTGGCGCATCGTCGTCGGCTCGGCGGGGTTCGCCGGCCTGATCATCTTTGGATAGAAAATACGCGCATCCCGGTCGATTGCCTCGCCAGCGGGGCCGTGCGAGGGCAGACGGATGGGGAGATCGGGCGAAAGACCCGCATCCCGGCACCGTTTGAAGGCCCGCTGCGATGGAAGACAGACCGCTTGCCGACCTCTTCGAGCCCGCGACCCGCGCGCGCTGGCTCGGCCTCGTCGAGGGCGTTCTGAAGGGCGCCGACTTCGAGAAGCGCCTCGTCTCCAAGACCGCGGACGGCCTGCGCATCGAACCGCTCTACGAGGCGGCCGAGCCGGCGCCGCAGCCGGTCCGCGCTCCCGGACCGTGGCGGATCGCCCAGCACGTCGACCACCCTGAGATCGAGCAGGCGAACCGGCAGGTGTTGGCCGACCTCGAAGGCGGCGCCGACGCGCTGACCTTGGTGTTCTCCGGCGCGCCCGCCGCCCACGGCTACGGCCTCACCGCCCGCACCGTGGAGGAGTTGGAGGCGGCGCTCTCCGGCGTCATGCTGCCGCTGATCGGGCTGCGGGTCGACGCCGGCCCGCTCGGGCTGGAGGCCGCCCGCCTCGTCCTCGACCTCGCCAAGGCGCGCGGCGAGGACCTGTCGGCCTGCGACATCGACCTCGGCATCGATCCCGTCGGCACACTCGCCGCCTCCGGCACCCTCGGGGCGGTGTGGTCCGAGATCGCGCCCAAGCTGGGCCGAGCGGTGAAGGAGTTCGACGCAGCCGGCTTTGCCGGGCGCGCGCTCCTGGCCGACGGACGACCCTACCACGAGGCCGGTGCCGGCGAGGCGGCCGAGCTCGGCGCGGTGCTCGCGACGGCGGTGGCCTACCTCCGGGCGCTGGAGGCGGAAGGGATTACGCTCGAACGCGCCCGCGACGCGGTCGGCATCCTGCTCGTGACCGATGCCGACGAGTTCCTCACCATCGCGAAGTTCCGGGCGATGCGCCGGCTCTGGGCCCGCATCGAGCAGGCCTGCGGCCTCGACCCGAAGCCGCTGCGGCTCCACGCCGAGACCGCGTGGCGGATGATGACCCGGCGCGACCCCTTCGTGAACATCCTGCGGACCGCGATGGCCGCGACCGGCGCCGGCCTCGGCGGCGCGGACGCCGTCACCGCCCTGCCCTACACCCAGGCGCTCGGCCTCCCCGACGCCTTCGCCCGGCGGGTGGCGCGCAACAGCCAGATCGTCCTGATCGAGGAATCGAACCTCGCCCGCGTCGCCGACCCGGCGGCGGGCGCCGGCGGCTTCGAGAGCCTGACCGCGCAGCTGGCCGAGGCCGGCTGGGAAGCGTTCCAGGCGATCGAGCGCGAGGGCGGCATCGTCGCCTCGCTCAGCGTCGGCAAGCTCCAGCGCCGGATCGAGGCCACCCGCGAGACCCGCGCGAAGAACGTCGCGACCCGGCGCGAGGCGCTGACAGGCGCCACCGAGTTCCCGTACCTCGCCGAGAAGCCGGTGGCGGTGCTCGACGTGGCGCCCGTGCCGCCCGCGCCGGCCGCGAGCTTCGGCACCGGGGCCGCGGTCGCCTGCGACGCGCTTCCATCGCAGCGGCTGGCCGAGCCCTACGAGGCGCTGCGCGACGCCTCCGACGGCCTCCTCGCCAAGGGCGGCAAGCGCCCGCAGGTGTTCCTGGCCAACCTCGGCCCGGTGGCGGTGTTCAACGCCCGCTCGACCTTCGCCGCCAACGCCTTCGCCGCCGGCGGAATCGAGGCCCTGAGCAACGACGGGTTCGCCGACGAGGCGAGCCTCGCCGAGGCGTTCACGGCGTCCGGCGCCGCGCTCGCCTGCCTGTGCTCCTCGGACAAGGTCTACGAGGCGCGCGCGGTCGCCGCGGCGACCGCCCTCAAGGCGGCCGGCGCCAGGACGACCTACCTCGCCGGCAAGCCGGCGGCGGAGCTGGCCGAGCCGCTGCAGGCGGCGGGCGTCCACGACTTCCTGCATGCCGGCGGCGACCTCCTGGCCCTGCTCAACGACGCCCTGCGGCGGGCCGCCCGCGCCTGAGTTTGGAAATCGGCAACCGATCCGGCCGTCGCGTGTTTCGATGCGGACAGGCCCGCACGCCCGAACGGCGCGTGCGGGCCTCGCGACACGCGCGCTCGACCGGGATCCGATGAAAGCACTGACGCTGGCCGCCGCCCTCCTCATCCTCGCAGCCGGCGGCCTCAGCCCCGCCGACGCGGCGCGGAAGAAGGTCCAGATCCCGAACCGCTACGACGGCAACTGGAGCATCGAGGTCATCACCGAATCCGGCATCTGCGACCGGGCCTACCGCTACGGGGTGCGCATCGAGCGCGGTCAGGCCAGCTATCCCGGCGGCGACTTCTCGATCAGCGGGCGCGTGGCGAGCAACGGCGCCGTGCGCGCCGCGATCTCCAACGGGTCGGCCACCGCCAACGTCGTCGGCCGCCTCGGCCGCCAGGGCACCGGCGCCGGCACGTGGTCGACCGACGGCGCCCCCGGCTGCAGCGGCCGCTGGAACGCCGAACGGCGCGGATAACGCGTCCTTCGCGGGCGAACGCGCGTCCGTCCCGGCGACCTCGTCTGTGACTCGGAAGCGACGGTGATCCATGATCGCTGCGCGCGGTCGCGTCGCAGCGTGGATGGCCCTGTTCCCGACACGATCCCTGGGGAATACTCCACTCGATCGATCCCTCGTTCGAGGCTTCCCGCGCGATGAAGACCCCGCTGCTCGGTGTGCTCGCATTCCTTCTCGCCCTCGCGCCGGCCACGGCGCGCGAACGCCAGAAGCCCGATGCCGACACGGCGATGGCGCCGTTGCAGCAGGCCGCGACCGATTGCTTCGCCGAGACGGTGATGGCCAACCCCGGCGCGATGAACCACGCCCGCGCCGGCCGCTGGTTCCAGGCCGCGGGGGTGATCGGCTTCCTCTGCCGCCCCGAGGTCGACGCGATGATCGCAACGCACGACCGCCTCTTCGGCCGCGGCACCGGCGCCAAGTACTTCAAGGGCGCCTACGCGCGCCATCTCGACCAGCAGCTCGCCCTTCGCCTCCAGCCGATGCTGGAGCGCAAGACCGTCGCCAGCGCCGAGCCCGCGGCCGACAAGGCCGTCGCGGACGAGGCGCCGGGCGAGTGACCGGTCTCGCGTAGCGCTTCCGCGATGGCCTACGAACTCTACTACTGGCCGATGCTGCAGGGGCGCGGCGAATTCGTGCGCCTCGCCCTCGAAGAGGCCGGCGCGGCTTACGTCGACGTCGCCCGCGAGCCAGAGACCGACGGACTCGGCCTGCCGGCGCTGATGCGGATCCTCGAGGATCTCGACGAGCCGCGCCCGGCCTTCGCCCCGCCCTTCCTGCGCGACGGCGACCGGGTCGTCGGGCAGACGGCGGCGATCCTGCTCTATCTCGGCCCTCGGCTCGACCTCGTCGGCGCGACCGAGGACGAGCGGATCTGGACCCACCAGATCCAGCTCACCATCGCCGACACGGTGGCCGAGGCGCACGACACCCACCATCCGGTCGCGGTCGGCCTCGCCTACGAGGACCAGAAGGCGGAAGCCGCCCGCCGCGCCGCGCATTTTCGCGCCGACCGCATCCCCGAATTCCTGGCCTGGTTCGAGCACGTGCTGTCGCGCAACGGCGGCACCCATCTCGTGGGCGAGCGCTTGAGCTACGCCGACCTGTCGCTGTTTCAGCTCGTCGACGGCCTGCGCTACGCCTTCCCGAAGGCCATGGCCGCGCAGCTCCCCGACCACCCGCGCGTGGCCGCGCTCCACGCAGCGGTCGCCCGACGCCCGCGGATCGCGGCCTATCTCGCCAGCCCGCGGCGCATCCCGTTCAACGAACAGGGCATCTTCCGGCGCTACGCCGAACTCGACGGTTAGGCCTCACGACGCCGGCTTCTCCGCCCGCCCGCGATAGGACAGCGCCTCCGCCAGGTGCAGGCGGCGGACCGTCGGCTCGCCGTCCTCGTCGGCCGGGCCGGGGCGGTTCTCGGCGCGGATCGAGCCGCGATGCGCCTGGACGATCTGGCGGGAGATCGAGAGGCCGAGGCCCGAGTTCTGGCCGAAGCCCTGCTCGGGGCGGTCGGTGTAGAAGCGCTCGAAGATCCGCTCCAGGGCGTGCTCGGGGATGCCCGGCCCCTCGTCCTCGCAGATCAGCTCGATGTCGCCGCGCACCCGCCGCAGGGCGACGCGGACCTTCGCCTCCGTCGGCGAGAACGAGCGGGCGTTGTCGAGGAGGTTGTTGACCACCTGGCCCAGGCGGCTGTCGTGCCCGATGATCGCGAACGGCGCGTCCTGGTCGCCGGCGGGCGCGTCGACGTCGAGCTGGATCACGCAGTCCTTCGGGCGCTTGCGCTCGTTGGCCACCGAGACGACCGTGGACAGGAGCTTGCGCAGGTCGACCCGTCGCGCCTCGGCGCGGGCGAGCTCGGCATCGAGCCGCGAGGCGTCGGCGATGTCGCTGATCAGGCGGTCGAGGCGCTTCACGTCGTGCTGGATGATCGCCATCAGGCGGCTGCGCGAATCGTCGTTGCGGGCGAGCGGCAGGGTCTCGACCGCGCTGCGGAGCGAAGTCAGCGGGTTCTTCAGCTCGTGGCTGACGTCGGCGGCGAAGCTCTCGATCGCGTCGATGCGCCTGTAGAGCGCCTGGGTCATGTCCCGCAGGGCGCCGGAGAGGTGGCCGATCTCGTCGGTGCGGCTGGTGAAGTCGGGGATCTCCTCGCGGGTCTTGATTCCCATCCGCACCTTCTCGGCGGCCTCCGCCAGGCGCCGCACCGGCCCGGCGATGGCGCCGGCCAGCAGGATCGAGAGCACCACCATCACCATCGCGGCGACGAGGAAGACCTGGAACAGGCCGAAGCGCTCCGAGGCGATGACCCGGTCGATCGCGTCCCCTTGCGTCGAGAGCAGCAGCGCGCCGCGCACCGCCCCCGAGCGCTGGATCGGCACGGCGACCGAGACCGTGGTCTCGCCGAGCTCGTTGCGGCGCACGAGGCTGCCGCGGGCACCGTTCAGCGCGGTCTGGACCTCGCGCAGCGAATGGCCGTTCGTCGGCCCGACCTCCTCCTGCGGCTTCACCCGCTCGCCGAACAGGCCGAAGCTCCAGGCCTGCGCGACCTCGAAGGCGCGCTCGAGCAGGGAGCGCTTGCGGACCTGCGCGGTGCCGGCCCCGCCCTCGGGCCGGTTGAACAGCGAGCGCGTGTCGAACAGCAGGCCGCCCTCGCTGTCGAACACCCGCGCGCGGTTGCCGGTCGGGGTGACGAGCCGGCGCAGCAGCGGCGCCACCTGCTCCGGGTTGAGCGAGAAGGCCAGCGGCGAGGATTCCTCCTCGGTGCCGTTGCCCTCGCCGGCCTGCTGCTGGAGCAGCTTGTCGGGGTCGATGCGGATCGTCCCGGTGTCGACCGAGGCGGACGAGGCGATGGCGCCGGCGATGATGTCGCCCTGGATCGCCAGGCTCTGGACGCGGGCCTGGATCAGCCCCTGCCGGAACTGGTTGAGGTACAGGAACCCGACGAGCAGCGCGATCAGCCCGACGAGGTTGAGCACCACGATGCGGCGGGTCAGGCTCGACGAGGCCCGCTGTCCGATCGCATCCCAGGAGGCCCGCGGCCATGCGAGCGGGCCGCGGCGCGGCTCTTCATCGGTCTGCGACGTCACGACGGTCCGGTCTTCGACGGGGAATCGAGGGAAGCGAGGCGGGCGAAACGCGATCCCGAGGCGTCTCACGCATCGGGATCGGCCCCCCGCGACGGCGGGGCGGCGGTCGTCCGCCGGACCTCATGGGTGAGAACCCATGAGGCAGTGTGGAAGGCCTTCAGCCTTCCTTGAAGCGGTAGCCGACGCCGTAGAGCGTCTCGATCATGTCGAAGCTGGTGTCGGTCACCTTGAACTTCTTGCGCAGCCGCTTGATGTGGCTGTCGATCGTGCGGTCGTCGACGTAGACCTGGTCGTCGTAGGCCGCGTCCATCAGCGCGTTGCGGCTCTTCACGACGCCCGGGCGGTGGGCGAGCGCCTGGAGGATCAGGAACTCGGTGACCGTCAGGGTCACCGGCTCGCCCTTCCAGGTGCAGGTGTGGCGCTCCGGGTCCATCATCAGCGAGCCGCGCTCCAGCGAGCGGGCGGCGGCGTCGGCCTCGCGGG
>NZ_VRUX01000146.1:0-8704 GCF_008039885.1 Methylobacterium sp. WL103 | reverse complement strand
GCCCGGCCTTCGAGGGCAAGCCGGGCGCCGTGCGCGGCCTGATCGCCGGCGTCGGCGGCTATGGCCTATCTCCGATCCCGAAGTTCAACGACCGCGGGCGCGAGATCGGCTTCTACGGTGCCGGCGACGTGCAGCAGGAGAACCGCTTCGGTCCGCCGCCGGCCGATGCCGAGAGCCGCGAGGGCTACAACCCGCGCAACGCCCCCTTCGGCGCCAACGCGGCCACCGGCGAGGAGCACCTCTCCTCCGTGCGCGAACCGTATCTCAAGCGCCTCGCGGGCGAGACCGGGCTCGCCTACGCCCATCTCGACGGGCCGGCCAGCCTCGCCGCCCCGCTCATGGCGGTCGCGACCCCGCGCCCGTTGCCGGGCCGGCTCGATCCGAAACCGCTCCTCGGGGCCGGCGCCCTCGCTTTGCTGCTCGCGGCCTTCGCAGGTCCCACCCTCCGCCGAGCCCTCGTCCGGCCCGCCCGGCTTCGTCCCCACTGGAACACGACATCATGATGCGTCACGCCCTCGCCCCCGCCCTGCTTGCACTCGTTGCGACGCAGGCGCTCGCCCACGGCCCGACGCCGCAGAAGGTCAACCAGTCGATCACCATCGCGGCCAAGCCCGAGGCGGTTTGGAAGGTGGCCGGCGATTTCGGGAAGATCGCCGGTTGGAACCCGGCTCTGAAGGCGAGCGAGGGCGTCGCCGGCGGCAAGCCCGGCGAGGCCGAGGGCAAGCGGACGCTGACCTTTCCCAACGGCGCCAGGTTGGTCGAGTCGCTGGACGAATGGAACGGCAGCGCCTTCAAGTATTCCTACCGGATGTCCGATCCCGAGGTGAAAGCGCTCCCGGTCTCGTCCTACTCGGCGACGCTGAGCGTCGCGCCCGAGGGTGAAGGCGCGAAGGTGACGTGGAGCGGCCGGTTCTACCGCGGCGACACCGGCAACGAGCCGCCCGACGACCTCTCGGACGCGGCCGGCCGCACGGCGATGGATGCCTTCTTCGCCGCCGGCCTGAAAGGCCTGAAAGCGAAGGTCGAGCCGGGCGCCGGGCATTGAGGCATCCCACGCACGCGGCCTTCGCCGCCCTTTCCGTGGCGCTCGCGCTCTCGGCCTGCGGCGATGGGGTGGACGGGTCCGGCGCGGAGCCGGCCGTGGTCGCGCGGACCAACGCGGTCGACGTGCCGATCTGGCTCTCGCAGACCGAGGCGATGGATCCGGCCCGCTGGATCGCAAGCCGCGAGGCCGGGACGCTGCTGCCCGAGGCCGACCCGCGCAGCGCCCGGCTGCGCGCGAGCCTCGCCCGTGCGAGAAGCGCCTTTATCGAGGATCCGCGCATGATCGCGAATCGCACCGTGCAGCTCGGCCAGATGCTCGCCGCGGCGGAAATGCCCCAGGACTATGCCGATCTGGTCGATGGTTTTTCCGGCATCGCCGGCGCGAGCCATCGCCGGCAGCTCTACGGCGAGATGTGCCAGCACTATTTCAACACCCGGCAGCAAGGCCTGGATGCGCCGACCGCGTTGGCGCGGCTGACGGAAAGCTACGGCGCACAGGGTGGCGCGGCGCGGGCGGAACCGGCCGGGTCGCCGCAATGACGAACGAGGTTCTCGTCGTCGACGACCATCCCGTGGTGCTTCGGGGTTTCCGCACGCTGATGGAGTCGGCCTGCATCGGCACGGTGCACGAGGCGTCCGACGTGGTCAGCGCCTATCGGTTCTTCCACCGTCACAGGCCGGCGACCGTGGTCTGCGACCTCACCTTTCGCGAGAGCGGGCTCGCCGGCCTGTCGCTGATCCGGCGGATCCGTGCGCTGGAACATCACGCGCGCATCCTTGCGTTCAGCATGCATGCCGATCCGGTGATCGTCGCCCGCGCCCTGGAGAGTGGGGCGCTCGGATACGTGCGCAAGGACGTGCCGAGCGCCACCTTCCTCGACGCCTTCGCGGCGGTCCACGCGGGCTATGGCTATCTCGAACACGACCTCGCCACGGCGGTGGCGATGCTGACGACGGCCGCGCGACGCTCGCCCTTGGCCGATCTCAACGCCCGTGAATTACAGATCCTGTCGCTCCTGAGCCGGGGCCGTTCGTATCAGGATGTCGCCGACACGCTGTCGGTTAGCTACCGTACGGTGATCGGCGCCTGCTCCAACCTCCGGCGCAAGCTCGGCGTCCGATCGCTCGCGGAACTTCTCCGGGTCGCGATCGCGCAGGGCGTGACGGACCTCCGCTGATAAGGGTACTGCAGTTCGCCTACTACCGGAAGCGATACCGCGCCGGGACTTGGCTAGCCGCCGCCCGAAACAATGGGGAACGACTGCAGATCTTCTCGACGTTCCTGCAAGTGCTGCTCCGACCGCATCCCAAATTTCTCAACGAAATCGGTGAAGTTCTGCTTTTGGGGATGATTCTGTTTGTTGGTTATGACGAGGTTGTTCGGGATCCGCCCGTCCGCTCTTCGACCGAGGTGGGTGGTTTGCCACCGGTCTGCCCAACAGAAGCAATGCCTAGAAATCGGACGTTCGGCGGGATGGCGACGGGGGGGCGCACCTACTACTGATGCTCGGACGAATATAACGCAAATTCGAAAGTAAAGATTTACTTTTATGTCAGATTACGATCTTTTGATTGGTGCGCTATTGATTTGCATAATGCAGTCTTGCCCTATATCCAAAATATTAGCATGTCTAGCTTAATTTTTCCGCAGGAAATAAATCCTTTATCGTAGATCGCATATAGAAATTTCCAAGGTAAATACCAATGGATTCTGGACATCCATATCGACTTACCGTAAATCAGATTTTACATGGAGATAAGCCGTCGATGCTCAGGTTTATGATTGCCTTATTAACTTTTTTTGTCTTTGCGACTGACCTTGCTTGGGCACGCTTGAAGATGGACGATCTCGCCTCGCTGTGGCCGCGGGCCACGATGACCGACAAGATCGACTTCACCAACCGCATGGGAAAGGCGATGACGACGCTCTCGCCAGAGCTGACCCGCGAGTATTTTATGCGGTGCCTTGAGGAGACGGCCAATACAGGCGACACTCGAAGCTTAACCTTGAGCGATATGGTTCGCACCTGCTTGTCGCTGCATGCGCAACCATCCAGCGATTAACCATAGCAGTCGCCGTTGGGCATTATTCCCGTTGGCGCGGATCATAACCGGCCTATTCGCGGGTGCTGCAACGCTTGTAGTCCTGGGAGGCGTCATGTTCATGCAGCTGAGCGCGCCCCGGATCGCGGCAGCGCCCCCGCCGGAGGCGGTTGGGGCTCCGCGGGTTGCGGGACCAACACTCTTCTGCGCCTTCACCAACTTTGCTGACCGCACGCCTCTGGTGGGCTTCCACTATAGGATCATAGGTGAGCGTAGCCCACCCAGTTACGCGCTGGTCTTCCAGCGGGAGCAGGACGGTTCACAGGCCGAGTTCGGTGACCAAGGCGTGCCGTCGCCGGAAAGGGCGTTCGACGGCACGGAAGAGCCGGCCGTGATTCGGGCCCCGGAGGACGGGATGCGGATCAAGCTCTATGGTTACAAAGCCAATCGGCGGGGCACTCACTGGTTCGAGGCGGGCCTCCGCAGCGTCCGCTATAAGAACCTGGGCGGCCGTTGCCGGCTCAGCGCGTGAGCGCGATCGCGCCGTCTGCGATGCGGCTTGCGCGCGTTTCAACCCGGCTTTTGGCCGTGCTAGCGCTTGCCGCCGGGGTTGCTCAAGCGCAAGGCGCCGTGGCAGACGGCGAGGCGCCCGACCTTGAAACCAGCCGCGCCGCCACCGCGGCGATCGGGCGGCGGCTCGGCAGCGCCGACGCACGGGTGAGCAGCCTGCGGACGGGCCGCGGCGGTATAATGTGCGGAAGCGTCGATGTCCGCAACCGTATGGGCACCTTTACCGGTCCGCGCCCCTTCGTCTTCGAGCCTGGGACGGGCGTAGTAGGGCGACTTCCAGAAGGGCCTGAACTGCGCAATCCGGCGAGCATAGCGGAGTATCGTTCGATGGAGCGTACTAGGGCCCTATTCGCTGCGCATTGCATCGATTAGTAATTCGACAGAAGGACATATCTATGCGGTATTGCGCTCTCTGCTTGGCGGCGCTGCTCGCTGCAGCTGGTCCGTCTGCATATGGTCAGGAGTCGGCCGACATCCCGGCCAAGAAGCGCAACGCGGCCAAGCTCGCAGGCCTCGTCGGCTTCGTAAATATCAACTGCAGCATGCTGAAAACGGACGTGGAGCGCTTTAAGGGGGCGGTCCAGTCGATGGGGGTCGATCCCGCCGAGATCGACCGGGACGCTCTGATGCTGCAAGCGCGCGGTTACCTCGCGGCCTATGCGAAGGACGTGCCGGCGAGTTGCACGAAGGCCCAGGAGCTGTTTGGTCAAAGGGGTCGGATCATCCCAGGAATCTTCGTCCCGCGCTGATCCTCACCCGGCACCGGGCTGCTTCATCACGATTTGGATGAGGTCGGCGCGACTGCCCGCGCCGAGCTTGACCCGCATCGCGGAAAACGTGCCGACGACTCTGCGATACCTCAGCGTCGGGATCCGCCCGATCTCGGTGTAGCCTGGTCAGGCCCGGTGCTTGTCAACATCACGAGGTGGCCGGCATAACAAGGTTGATCCGCATACGGATCTCCTTGAGTGGCGGCCGCCCCGTGAGGCGACCCTACTTCAGCAACATCGCGAGGGAAGCGCCGGCGGGCGAGGAGAGCTCCTTGGCGTCGATGGTGCCCTCGGCATCCGGGTCTGCGGCTTTGAAGCGCGCGGCCACCACGGCGAGGTATTCCTTCTTGTCCAGGGTGCCGTCGCTATCTGGGTCGGCGGCCTTCATCTCGGCGGCCGTCATCAAGCCGGTAAGCTCCTTGGCGTCGAGGGTGCCGTCCTTGTCGGGGTCGAGCATGTCGAACTTCATGGACGCGGCGGCCTGGGCCTCCTTGAGGTCGATGGTGCCGTCCTTGTCGGGATCGAACGCCGCAACGGTGGCGGGTGCGGCGAACGCCGGGGCGACGACACCGATGGCGAGGACGGTGGCAAACAGGGCGGAAGGTAGGCGATAGGTCATCGAGAGATATCCTTAGGTCAGATTGTGTCACAGTCTGCGAGTTCAAGACGTCGTCGCGCCTGAGCCTTCGAAACGGAGAGTCGTGCCGAGTCGAGTCACGCTTACGCAGGCTATTGCCTAATCTACCCGGGAAAATCTGGCAAGCCAGTCTGTCGGTTTTTTATGGAGCACGGTATGCCAGTGAGGCAGTGGATGTGTGCCGGCGCGGCTGCGGGGCCTGCTGCTAACGCGAAACGAGGTTCGCACGAGAAGTGATCGAAAGGTGGAGGCGTCACTACTACCGCGTGAACCGCATGCGCCCACATGCATCGCTGGCATACCGGCCGCCGGCACTTACGTGTTCGTGCTAGCCTTCTTCGGTAGGCCGGGCGGCCAATCGTGCAGTAATTTTACCATTGTACCAACGCGTGGGGCCTGATCAATCCGCGGAGGCGGTTCCGCTCCCCTCAGGCGGGGTCGCCTTCCTCGATCTAGATCAGGCTCGCCCACAAGGGGGGCGATATGTTGACTGAGTCAATCAGCGGAATGGTACGGCGCCGGTGGCAGTCTGCCCGGCCCTTCAAGGGTCACACAAGAGAAAGCCTGCTTCAAAAGATCGAAAGCAAAGCTGTCCGAGAAGAAGTAAAGGAAGAAGTGCGGCGGGAACTTCAAATTCGATATAGTCAGCGAGCTATTAATTGAGAGCGGATAATAAGTAATGATAAATTCTATCCGACAGCGATCTTGGACCACATTCATTCTCGAAGAGATAAACGACAATGCAACTCTAAATTATAATTTATTTAAGATTATATATTTTGACCAATAACAAGTATGGCTGGCGCCCTTAACCGCGATGCATACGAGGCCATCATTCTCATCCTCGATGGTGACCTCCTCACCCGTTGCCCACATGCGGCACTCTCCGGCGCGCAGATACTTCCCGAGCCGCGTTCGCAACACACTCTTATCGCCACCGTGCTGTAACGCCGTCAGATCCTGAGCATAATGCAACGCTTTACAGCCAAAGGCTTCCTGATTGATTTGTGCTGCAGAGGCCGGACCATTTATTGTCCAAAGTGTAGCGCACAGGCAGAACGCTGATTTTATCATGAGAACCCGAGCCATAAGCGCAGAATGCCGGCGCGGAAATCCGCGCCGGCACTCATTTCAAGCCGCTTCGTGCGACCGATTAGTTCGGCAGGGCGAAGACGGTCAGCTGGCCACCGAGGTTGGTGTAGCTCGACAGGGCGGCGTAACCACCCACCGCGCCGAGGCCGGCGTTCGGGTCGGTCAAGCCGGCCGCGAGGCCGATGCCGGCCCAGCCACCGACACCCGACAGGATGCCGACGTACTGCTTGCCCTTGTGCTGGTAGGTCATCACGTTGCCGATGATGCCCGACGGGGTCTTGAACTTGTACAGTTCCTTACCCGACTTGGCGTCGACGGCCTTCAGGTAGCCTTCCAGCGTGCCGTAGAAGACCACGTCGCCGGCGGTAGCGAGAGCGCCCGACCAGACCGAGAACTGCTCGGCGTTCGACCACTTGATCTTACCCTCGATGTTGTCCCAGGCGATGAAGTTACCCATGCCGCCATGGCTGTTCGGGGCGGGGTACATCGATAGGGTCGCACCGACGTAGGGCTGCCCCGGGGTGTAGGTCACCCGGAACGGCTCGTAGTCCATGCAGACGTGGTTGGTGGGCACGTAGAATAGGTTGGTCTTCGGCGAGAACGCAGCAGGCTGCTGGTCCTTGGTGCCGAGGGCCGCCGGGCAGATACCCTTGGAGTTAGTATCTTCACCGTTCTGCTCGGTGGAGTACTTCGACACGACCAGGGGCCGGCCGTAGGTCTTGGACCCCTTGTCCATATCGACCTTGGAGGCCCAGTTGACGACCGGGTCGAACTTCTCGGCGACGAGGAGTTCGCCGGTGGCGCGGTTCAGGGTGTAGCCGAAGCCGTTGCGGTCGAAGTGGGTCAGCAGCGGGGTCTCCTTGCCGCCGACCTTCTGATCCGTGAGGATCATCTCGTTGATGCCGTCGAAGTCCCACTCGTCATGCGGGGTCATCTGGTACACCCACTTGGCCATACCCGTGTCGGGGTTACGCGCCCAGATGGTCATCGACCAGCGGTTGTCGCCCGGACGCTGCTTCGGGTTCCAGGTCGAGGGGTTGCCCGAGCCGTAGTACATCAGGTCGAGCTTGGGGTCGTAGGAGTACCAGCCCCAGGTGCTGCCACCGCCGGTCTTCCACTGGTCGCCTTCCCAGGTCTTCAGCGAAGAATCCTTGCCGACCGGCTTTCCGAGGTAGGTGGTCTTCTCGGGGTCGACCAGGATCTGGTCGTCCGGGCCAACCGAGTAGCCGCGCCAGACCTTCTTGCCGGTCTTGGCGTCGTAAGCCGTGACGTGGGCCTGCACACCGAACTCACCGCCGGAGACGCCGACGATGATCTTGTCCTTCACCGGCAAAACCGTGGCGGTGTTGGTCTCGCCCTTCTTCGGGTCGCCGTTGACGACCGACCAGTTCACCTTGCCGGTCTTGGCGTCGAGCGACACGACCGTGGTATCGGCCTGGTGCAGGATGATGGCGTTGTCGGAGTAGGCCAGGCCACGGTTGACCGTGTCACAGCACATCACCGGGATCACCGACGGGTCCTGCTTGGGCTCGTACTTCCACACGATCTTGGCCTCGTGGTCGAGGTCGAGCGCGTAGACGATGTTCGGGAACGGCGTGTGCACGTACATCATGTTGCCGACGACGAGCGGCGAGCCCTCGTGGCCGCGCAGCACGCCCGTCGAGAAGGTCCAGGCGACCTGGAGGTTCTTGACGTTGGACGCGTTGATCTGGTCGAGCTTGGAATAGCGCGTGTTGGCGTAGTCGACCGTCTGGAGAACCTGCTCGGCGGGGTTCGCCAGGTGCTTCATCAGATCGTCGTTCGCCGATGCCGGCATGGCAAACGTCGCGACACTCGCGCCGAGTGCGAGAAGATGTACCGCTTTCATGGGTTCCTCCGAACCTGGATCAAGACACCGCGCAGGGTCACGCCGTCCTAAATCACGTCTCTGGTTTAGGTCTGGTCGTTGCCAGTGATCGGCTGCGCGGACCGCAAACCACCAACCCTGCTACGCACCTACATTGATGCAGGCCACAACAGCAGTTATCATCAGTAGACATAATTTAAATCAAGCACAATAAGTTTTTCATAAGTGCAACAAGAAAACATATCACCATAAAAATAGCTTAATATCAATAGATAAGCGCTCTCAGGCCCGGTTAATTCGGCTCAAGAATAATATACGCAATTGCACGTATCGAACAAATATTTTCGCTATGAACTTAAATTATTCGATTCTGATTGACTCTTTCATCTTAATACCTATCTTTCATCTCGCGACAGGGGTCGTTTAGCTCTTGGGTCGACCGCTCGCGAGCTTCTTGACCACTCCAACTCCAACGGCGAGGCCGAAAGGCTCTCGCCGTTTTTTCTTTGTTCTAAGGTGTTCTGCTCCATAGATTGCCTCGGCAAACTTCGGAGATCCCGCAAGTTCTTCAGAGTGTAATATTTCTGCGTGCCCGTCAACAGTCGGGATAATTCGGCAATCTTTCTTTCCTATATGAGAAATGTTGTTAGGGTTGATATTGAAATTGACTAATAACAGATATAATTATTTATATATATTATA
>NZ_VRUX01000145.1:0-8828 GCF_008039885.1 Methylobacterium sp. WL103 | reverse complement strand
GAACGCCGAGCGGGTCGCCGGCGACGGCGGGCGGCTTACCGGCGCTGCGGCTGGTCTGCCTAGCCTCCGCTGCCGGATCGGCCGGCAACTCGACGCTGAAATCCTGCAAGGTCAGGCCGCCGATGGCCGGGGCGAGGCGGCGCAAAGCCTCGTCGGTGACGGCGGCGTTCGGGTCGGCGAGGCGGCGCAGGGCCGCGATGGTGGGGCTGAGCGAGACGCCGGTGAGGGCCGCCCGCGCGAGCCGGGCCTTCACCCCGCCCTGGGCGAAGGCGATCGCCTCGAACGTCGTGCCGGCCTCGGCGCCGGTGCCGACATGCGCCAGGCGCCCGACCTCGACCAGCATCGGCGCGCCGGCCCCGGTCCGGCTGATGGCGAGGCCGTGCAGTTCGAGGCTGCCGAAGGAGACCGCGTCGGCAAGATCCGCCGCGGTGGCGGCGAGCCGGCCGCGCGCGTCGGCCTTCATCTCGGGGTCGATCGCGTCGAGCCCCCGGGTGAGGGCGGCCATCGCGCCGTTCCACCCGCCGGGGATCTGGCGGCCGCCTAAGTCGCGGCCTTCGAGCCCGGCGATCCGGATCGCGACGCCCGAATCCTCTGTGTAGGTCACGTCGGCGACGCGGATCGCGGCGTAGACCCGCTGCACCGGCCCCTTCCCGTCACCCGGTTCCGAGGAGAGCCGCACGAGCGCGGCGAGGTCGAGGTCGCTCGCGACGATCCGGCCGTAAGTGCCCGATCCCTTTTGCGCGCCGGAGACCGCGACGCCGGCGCCGGCCATGGTCAGCTCGGCGATGCGGCCGGCGCGCACGTCGCGCGCCGTGACCTCGCGGTAGGTCACGGTCTGCAGCGATCCGCCGGGACCGGGATGTTCGGAGACGAGGACCGGGATCGAGATGCTCGCCGCTTCCAGGCGCGCGAGGCGCGGCGCCCACGGCTCGGCCGAGTCCGGTGCCAGGATCGCCGTCAGGTCGCCGCGCGACAGCCGGGTACCGCTCACCGTGACGCGGGCGGCCTTGAACAGCGTATCGCCGAGCGGCAGCGCCACGTCGACGAGCACGACGTCCTGGACGGCGGAGGCCGCCTCCTGCGCCGTGGCCGGGACGGCCGCAAGACTGGCGCCCCCGAGGACGAGGCCGGCACAGATGCAGAGTCGAGCCGCCCGGAGCAGGCTGGCGCGGACCGTTCGGTGAGGGATCATCGTGTGCGGACCGCTGCCGGGATTGCCAGACCGAGAAGACGGCGCCGTCGTCCCGCATTTCGGCGCGCGAGGCAATCGGTGCGCCACGTCGCAAACCCTGTCGCAAGCCTCGCCGGCCCGCACCTTTCGTCCCGGCACAACGGTGCCGGCGTTGGGAGGTCGGGTGGGGTCAGAGCGAGAACGAGGTGCCGCAACCGCAGGACGAGGTGGCCTGCGGGTTCTCGATCTTGAAGGATTGGCCGATCAGGTCGTTGACGAAATCGATGGTCGAACCGGCCATGTACTCGAGCGAGACCGGGTCGACGATCACGGTGGCGCCGTCGCGCTCGATGGCGACGTCCTGCGCCGCCTGGTCGCGGGTGATGTCGAAGGCGTAGGAGAAGCCCGAGCAGCCGCCGCCGTTCACGCTGACGCGGAGCGCCGCGCCCGGCGGCTCGGCGACCATGATCTCGTTGATGCGCTTGGCGGCGCGGGGGGTCAGGGTGATCTCGGCCATCGGGGAAGCCATCGGCGCTGTCGTCGGGGTCTGGGCGCGGCGGGCGATTGCCTGCCGCGTGATCGAACCAAGATATGAGGTAGGACGGCGCGCCGCAACGCGTGCGTCGCCGAACCGCGAGGGGACCATGCGGGCAGGACATCGCGAACAGATGGGCGGGACCCGTGCGCGCCAACGGTGAGCGCTGGCGCGCGCCCTACGCCACCGACCCGGGCGCGACCCGGGGGCGGCTGATCCCAGAGCCGGCCTCGCCGACGCGGAGCGACTTCCAGCGCGACCGCGACCGCGTGGTGCATTCCACTGCGTTTCGCCGGCTGAAGCACAAGACCCAGGTCTTCGTGCACCACGAGGGCGACCATTACCGCACCCGGCTGACCCACACCCTGGAGGTCAGCCAGATCGCCCGCGCGCTCGCCCGCGCACTCGGCCTCGACGAGGACCTGGCGGAGGCGTTGGCGCTGTCCCACGACCTCGGCCACACCTGCTTCGGCCATACCGGCGAGGACGCGCTCGACGCCTGCATGGCGTCCCATGGCGGCTTCGACCACAACGCGCAGGCCCTGCGGATCGTGACCCGGCTGGAGCGGCGCTACGCCGGCTTCGACGGACTGAATCTCGCCTGGGAGACCTTGGAGGGCCTGGTCAAGCACAACGGACCGCTGCTCGGCCCGGACGGGCGCCCGACTCCGCGCTACGCCCGCGAAGGCATCCCGGCAGCGATCCTCGAATACGATGCCCTGCATCCGCTGGAGCTCGCCCGCCACGCCGGCCCGGAGGCGCAGGCGGCGGCGCTCGCCGACGACATCGCCTACGACAGCCACGACCTCGACGACGGCCTGCGCGCCGGCCTGTTCGACCTAGCCGACCTCGGCGAGGTGCCGTTCCTGCGCGGCTTGCTCGACGAGATCGCCGCCCTGCACCCCGGCCTTGAGGCGTCGCGCACCATCCACGAGCTCGCGCGGCGGGTGATCACCCGGTTCGTCGAGGACGTGATCACGGAGAGCCGGCGGCGGCTGGATCGTCTGGCCCCGGCAAGCGTCGCCGACATCCGCGCGGCCGACGCCCCGGCGATCGCGTTCTCGGCCGCGATCGCGGCCGCTGACGCCGACATCAAGCGCTTCCTCTACGCGCGGATGTACCGGCATCCCGAGGTGATGGCGGTGCGCGAGAAGGCCAACGCCATCGTCGCGGACCTGTTCGCGGCGTTCTCCGCCGACCCGACGCGGATGCCCGAGGAATGGAGCGCGGGGCTCGATGGGGCGCCGCCGGGCCGGATCGCGCGCCGGATCGCCGACTACATCGCCGGCATGACCGACACCTACGCGGTGCTCGCCCACCGCCGGCTCTACGCCGCGACGCCGGACCTGCATTGGAGCCCGCCGAGCCGCGGCCTGCCGCTGACCGAGCCGTGAGGCGGGTTGTACTTGAGATACCTGGGCGGCGGGTGCCAGAAGCGCCCGCCGCCGCGCGGCTCAGCCGTTCGGCTCAGTAGCCCGAGCAGGTGCAACCGCTGCCGTAGCCGTAGGCAGCCGGCGCGTAGCCGCCGTAGCTCCCGTTGTAGACGGGTGCGTAGCTCGCGCCGTAGGCGGGGGCGTAGCCGTAGCCGCCATACCCGCCGCCGTAGCTGCTGCCGTCATCGTAGCCGCCGAAGCCACCCGACAGGGCGCCGGCCGCGAGCCCGAGGCCCAGGCCGATCCCGGCGCCGGCGATGCCGTAGCCGACGCCCCGGCCGTAGCCGCCGCGGTAGCCGTATCCGCCGCGATTGCCGGCATAGCCGCCCCGGTATCCACCGTAGCCGCCATGATACCCACCGTAGCCGCCACGCGAGCCGACGAAGCCACCGCGCGAGCCGGCGAAGCCGACGCTGCGGAACCCGCCATGGCCGCCCCAGCCACCGCCATACGGGCGGGCCTCGACGCTTGCGGGAACCGCGACCACGGCGGCGGCCAGCGTCGCGCCTGCAAGGATAAGAGCCTTCATCACGTCGTCTCCAATCGAATTCTGAGGATCGCGACGGCCGGTCGCCACGCGTTACGCCTAGGACTGTAATCAGCAGCCTGCACGACGACGGGGTGGCAGTGTACGCACCCGGGCAGTTATCCCGGCCCGATCGACGCCTCCTACAGCAGACCCGTCCGTAGAACAGGGCTGCGTCCCGATCACCGATGGTTCGCAACCGCGGGCGATCCGCCATGTTGACGGCATACCGCACCGCACAAAGAGGGACGGGCGCCCGCGCGCCCGATCCCGTGCCAACGGAGCCTCCGAATGGCCTCGCTGCCGATCCTCGCCCTCGCCGTCGCCTCCTTCGGCATCGGCACCACGGAATTCGTGATCATGGGCTTGCTGCCGGAGGTGGCGCAGAGCTTTTCCGTCACGATCCCGCAGGCCGGCTACCTCGTCTCGGGCTACGCGATGGGCGTGGTGGTCGGCGCGCCGCTCGTGGCGATCGCCACCGCGGGCCTGCCGCGCAAGACCGCGCTGCTCGCCCTGATGGCGGTGTTCCTCATGGGCAACGTCGCCTGCGCCGTCGCGCCGACCTACGCCACCTTGATGCTCGCGCGCATCGCCACCGCCTTCGCCCACGGCGCCTTCTTCGGCATCGGCGCGATCGTGGCGCGGGACCTGGTGCCGCGGGAGAAGCGGACGCAGGCGGTGTCGCTGATGTTCGCCGGGTTGACGCTCGCCAACGTGCTCGGCGTGCCGCTCGGCACCGCGCTGGGCCAGGCGGCGGGCTGGCGCGCGACCTTCTGGGCGGTGGTGGCGATCGGCGTCGCGGCGGGCTTCGCGATCCAGCTGTTCGTGCCGGCCGGGCTCCCCGGCTCGCGCGGCGGGCTGGCGGGAGAGTTCCGGGCGCTCGGGCGCTGGCCCGTGCTTCGGCCGATGCTGGTCTCGACCTTGTCCTCTGTGAGCTTCTTCACGGTTTTCACCTACATCACGCCGTTGCTGATGGGGGTGACCGGACTCAGCGCCCGCGGCGTCACCGGCGCCTTGTTCGTCGCCGGCATCGGGCTGACCGCCGGCAACCTGATCGGCGGACGGCTCGCCGACGGGAATCTCACCGCCACGGTGATCGGCAGCTTCCTCGGCCTCATCGCCGTGCTGACGCTGCTGGCCGGCGTCGCCCGCTTCGAGTTCGCGATGCTCGCGGCGCTGGTGGTGTGGAGCGGGCTCGCCTTCGCCCTGGTCTCGCCGCTGCAGATCTGGGTGGTGGAGGCCGCCAGCGACGCGCCGAACCTCGCCTCGACGCTCAACCAGGGCGCGTTCAACCTCGGCAACGCCACCGGCGCCTGGCTCGGCGGGGTCGCACTCACCGCGGGCGTCGGATACGCGCAGCTGCCGTTGATCGCGGCGGCGGTGTCGACGTTGGGGCTCGGCCTCGCGCTGTCGGCGATGTCGGGCCCGACGCGGTCGGTGCTGCCGGCGCCGATCCATCCCGGCTGACATGAAGAACGACGCTCGCAGCCGAGCTGCAAGATACTGCAATTTTCGCATGCCCCGGCGCAAAATCGTTAATTTTTAGCGCTTGCCATGCGATCAACGCATCCGTTACGTACGACGGACGCCATTGTTGCGATGCACCATGACGCGCATCTTCCGGGCGAACGGACGGCGTCTACGACCGTCACACCTACGGAGTGCGAACCATGACCCAGCCTGCACCGAAGCCCGGCCTGTTCTCGCAGATGCTGCGCCTCTGGCTTGAGCACAACCAGCGCATGCTCGACATGCGGATGGGCCCGTTCTGAGCCTACGCGCACAACCCGTCGGCCCTTAAAAAGCCGGTCCCGCTCAAGCGCCGGGCCGGCTTTTTCGTGTCTGCGACCGGGCCGATCAGCGTCGCACGAGATCGCCGAGCAGGCTCGCGGCGACGGTGGCCTTCGAGACCGTCAGCCCCGAGGCCGCGATGGCGTCGACCGCCCCGCGGATACGCGCCAGCGCCGGACCGCGCGCCTTGCCCCAGGCGGCGACCGCCTCCGGCCCAGGGCCGATGTCGTCCACGACCTCCGACGTGAGCTGGCGGTGGGCGCTCGAGATGCCGGCCACCGCCCGTTCCAGGGCGACCCGGTCGAAGGTGTCGGAGACCGGCGCGGCGCGGGCGGCGGCCGCCAGCGCATCCAGGGAAAACTCCCGCTCCAGCGCGAAATGCGTCGCCGCGATCTCCGCCACCGGCCGCCCGCTGGTGCCTGCGACGCGGACGATGTCGGGCGCCGAGGTCAGCGCGCGGAGCGAGGCGAGGCGCAGGGCCGGCTCGTCGTCCATGCCCTGCCCGACGAGCTCCGCCCGCCGCCGCTCGATCGCGGCGTTGGCGTCCGCGCCGAGGACGCCGGGAAGGGCCGCAAGCACCGCGCCGATCCCGTCGCGGTACCGCGCGACGAGCGGAGCGATGCCGCCGGTCAGGTCGAGGTTGCGGATGAACCAGACGATGCGGTCGACCAGCAGGTCCTGCACCTCGGCGTAGAGTCCGACCTGCGCCTGCCCGCCGATGCGCCCGGCGAGCCCGTCGATCGCCGCGTTCAGCTCCATCAGGCCGAAGGCGTCGCGGGTCACGGCGTAGGCCTTCGCGATGGTGGCCGCGTCCGCCCCGGTCTCGTCGGTCAGCCGGGTGACGAGCGAGATGCCGCCGCGGTTGACGATGATGTTCGACAGGGCGGTGGCGATGATCTCGCGGCGCAGACGGTGTCCCTTCACAGCGTCGGGGAAGCGTTCGCGGAGCGCCTTGGGGAAGTAGCGCTGCAACTCGCGGTCGAAGTACGGGTCGTCGGGCACCGGGCTCGCCAGCACCGCGTCGTAGAGCGAGAGCTTGGCGTAGGCCAGCAGCACCGCGTATTCCGGCCGCGTCAGACCCTCGCCGCGGCGCATGCGCTCGGTGAGGGTCGCGTCGTCCGGCAGAACCTCGACGGCGCGGTCGAGCCGGCCTTCCGCCTCCAGCCCCTGCATCGTGCGCATTGCAAAACCGGTCTCGCCGAGGCCCCGGTGCAGGGCGAGGGTGAGGGCCAGGGTCTGCAGCTCGTTGTTGCGCAGCACCAGGTGCGCGACCTCGTCTGTCATGGCGACGAGGAGCGCGTTGCGGGCGTCCGGGTCGAGGCGGCCGTCGCGCTCCGGGATCATCAGCGCGATCTTGATGTTCACCTCGACGTCGGAGGTGTTGACGCCGGCCGAGTTGTCGATCGCGTCGGTGTTGAGCCGCACGCCGGCACGCGCCGCCTCGATCCGCCCGGCCTGCGTCAGCCCGAGGTTGGCGCCTTCGCCCACCGCCTTGGCGCGGATCTCCGGGCCGGTGATGCGCACCGCGTCGTTGGCCCGGTCGCCGGCCTGCTCGTCGGTCTCGGTGGTGGCGCGGACATAGGTGCCGATGCCGCCGAACCACAGCAGGTCCACGGGCGCCTTGAGGATCGCCTGCATCAGCTCGGCCGGCGAGGCGGAGGCGCGGTCGAAGCCCAGCGCCGCCTGGATCTCCGCCGAGAGCGGGATCGCCTTCAGCGCGCGCGAGAACACGCCGCCGCCGGCCGAGATCAGGCCCTTGTCGTAGTCGGCCCAGCTCGACCGGCCGAGGTCGAACAGCCGCTTCCGCTCGGCGAAGCTCACGGCCATGTCGGGGTTCGGGTCGAGGAACACGTCGCGGTGGTCGAAGGCCGCGATCAGCTTCAGCGTGCGCGAGAGCAGCATGCCGTTGCCGAACACGTCGCCCGACATGTCGCCGACGCCGACCACCGTCACCGGATCGGATTGGGTGTCGACGTCGATCTCGCGGAAGTGGCGCTTCACCGCCTCCCAGGCGCCACGCGCAGTGATGCCCATGCCCTTGTGGTCGTAGCCCTGGCTGCCGCCGGAGGCGAAGGCGTCGCCGAGCCAGTGCCCGCGCTCCAGCGAGAGCGCGTTGGCGATGTCGGAGAAGGTCGCCGTGCCCTTGTCGGCGGCGACCACGAGGTAGGCGTCGTCGGAATCGTGCCGCACGGTGTCGGCCGGCGGCGCGATGCCCTCGCTGACGAAGTTGTCGGTGAGTTCGAGCAGCGTGCGGATGAAGATGCGGTAGCTCTCGGTGCCTTCGGCGAGCCAGGCCGCGCGGTCCGAGGCCGGCGGCAGGCGCTTGGGGTAGAACCCGCCCTTGGCGCCCACCGGCACGATCACCGCGTTCTTCACCTGCTGGGCCTTCACCAGCCCCAGGATCTCGGTGCGGAAATCCTCCGGCCGGTCCGACCAGCGCAGGCCCCCTCGGGCGACATAGCCGTAGCGCAGATGCAGGCCCTCGACGCGGGGCGCGTAGACGAAGATCTCGAAGAACGGCCGCGGCAGCGGCATCCCGGACACCTTGGCGCAGGCGAACTTGAAGGCGATGGTCTCGCGCGGGAGCCCGTCGGCGGCCGTCTGGAAGAAGTTGGTGCGGACCGCGGCCTCCACGAGGTTGACGAAGCGGCGCAGGATGCGGTCCTCGTCGAGGCTGGTCACGTCGGCGAGCGCCGTTTCGATGGCCTCGCGGACGGCGGCCTCGTTCGCTTGGCGGTCGCCCTCGGTGACGGGGTCGAAGCGGGCGTAGAACAAAGCGACGAGCTGGCGGGCGATGCCGGGGTGCTGGCTCAGGGTCGCGGCGAGGTAATCCTGGCCGTAGCGCACGCGGAGCTGGCGCAGGTAGCGGCCGAGCGCCCGCAGCAACGCCACGTCGCGCCAGGCGAGGCCGGCCTCCAGCACGAGGCGGTTGTAGCCGTCGGATTCGGCTTGGCCCGCAGCGATGGCGAGCATCGCCGCCTCCAGCGGCGCCTCGAGCGGGCCGATCTCGATCGCCGCGCCGGTGGCGCGCTCCAGCAGCATGTCGTGCAGCCAGACCCTGGTGTCGGCGCCGACCGCCGAAACGCTGTAGGTCCGCTCGTTGATCACGCGGAAGCCGAGGTTCTCCAGGCCGGGCACCCGGTCCGACAGCGGCAGCGACGCCCCGCGCGAGAACACCTTGAGGCGCACCTGCGCCGCCGGGTCGGTGTCGCGGCGGTCGATGGCGACCGCGCGCGGTCGTTCCTCGGAGAGCGATTCGAGGATGGCGATGTCGCCGATGGCGACCTCGGCGGAGAAGTTTTCGCGGTACGCCGCCGAGAAGCCCTCGCCGTAGCGGGCGGCCAGCGTCCGCGCCTCCGAGCCGCCCATGGC
>NZ_VRUX01000144.1:0-8830 GCF_008039885.1 Methylobacterium sp. WL103 | reverse complement strand
GCCCCGGGCCGGCCGACCGCCTCCATCCCCTCGACGGCCCGGTCGACCGCTCCCTCGACCGCCCTGTGCGGGGCTGACCGCGCCGCGAACCGTCAGTCGACCGCGATGGCGACGAGGGAGAACAGGCCGGCCAGCAGCAGGTTGGCGACGAGCACGAGGGCGATCACGGTCATGGACATCTTGTCGGTTGGGGCCGCCGGTCCGGCGCGCCGCATTCCATAGCCCGGCCGCCCGGCCCCGTCCGCAGGGCCGCCAGCGAGCCGCGAAAAGTCCCGCCGGCGATGCAGGCCGGCCACGTCACCGCGGAGCCGCAGGCAAGGGCCGACGACGCGTCCCGACCCACACGTCTTGCGTGTGCAACGCTTTCCCGCCACCATCGTTAACGAACCGTTCACGAATGGGGTGTGGCATGACGATAGGATCGATCGGCGGGGCCCTCACGGCGGCCACGAGCTTCTTCGGCCTCGGTGGCCGCCTGCGTGCGGATGCGCTCCCGGCCCACCCGCAGGCCGACGACGACGTGTTCGAGCCGAATCCCGACGGCTTCGCCCCCGGCGAGCCCTGCTTCGAAGCCGTCGCCGAGGCCCTGGCCGAGGCGGGATACCTCGACGCATGAGGATTTTTTCGCGTCGGGCATGCCCGGCGGGCCGCGTCGTGTATCTGCCTGCGCGAACACATGACGCCGGAGCCACATAACGTTCTTTCTAAGAAACGCGTCGCGCTTCGCGCTTCTCTTCTCTGGCAGGCCATTTCTGTAGAAGGACCCCGTCGCCGTCCGCTCGGTTGAGGCACGCGCCGGAAGAATGATCATGTCTTCCACCGTGTTCCTGGGATGGAAGGACGGCGATCCACCAGTTGACAACGTTCTGTAAAACGAACGAGAACCCGACTTCTTCGTCAGGGACGGTGCCCGATGGGCCGTCGTCCAGCGGTGATGACCGGAGGATCGGCGTGAGCGAGCGGAACGGAACACGGCGCGCGGGACGGATCGGGCGGCGCACGGCGCTGGCGGGGCTGTGCCTGGCCGGCGGCCTGTTCGCGGCGGGCGGCGCTCAGGCGCAGACGGCCCTGCTCAACGTCTCCTACGACCCGACGCGCGAACTCTACCGCGACGTCAACGCGGCCTTCGCGGAGGAGTGGAAGGCCAAGACCGGCGAGACGCTGACGGTGCGCGCCTCCCATGGCGGCTCGGGCTCGCAGGCCCGCACGGTGATCGACGGCGTCGACGCCGACGTGGTGACGCTCGGCATCCCCTCCGACATCGACGCGATCGCCAAGCTGACCAAGAAGATTTCCGCGGACTGGCGCACCAAGCAGCCGAACGACGCGCTGCCCTACACCTCGACGGTGGTGTTCCTGGTGCGCAAGGGCAACCCGAAGGGCGTGAAGGACTGGGGAGACCTCGCCAAGCCCGACATCAAGGTCATCACCCCGAACCCCAAGACCTCGGCCGGCGGACGCTGGAACTTCCTCGCCGCCTGGGGCTACGCCTACAACCAGGACAACGACACGGCCAAGGCCGACGCCTTCGTCGGCACCGTCTACAAGAACGTGCCGGTGCTCGACACCGGCGCGCGCGGCTCCACCGTCACCTTCGCGCAGCGGGGCTTGGGCGACGTGCTGCCGACCTGGGAGAACGAGGCCTACCTCGTGCTGCAGGAGTTCGGCGCCGACAAGTTCGACATCGTCGTGCCGCCGACCTCGATCTACGCCGAGCCGCCGGTGGCGCTCGTCGACGCCAACGTCGACCGCAAGGGCACCCGCAAGCAGGCGGAGGCCTACCTCGCCTTCCTCTACACCGACAAGGCGCAGGCGATCTTCGCCAAGCACCATTACCGCCCGTTCAAGCCCCAGGCCGCGGCCGAGGCCGACCTCAAGCAGCTGCCCGAGATCAAGCTGTTCAAGATCGAGGACCTCCAAGGCAACTGGGACGAGATCCAGAAGAAGAACTTCGACACCGGCGGCCTGTTCGACCAGTTGAGCCGCCAGGGGCGGTAAACGCTCCACGCTTTCCCTCCCCCCTCTGTGGGGGAGGGTGGGCCGCGAGCTAAGTCGGGAGAGGGGAGCGCCCTCTCCGGACTACGCGCTCCCCTCTCCCGACCCTCGCTCACGCGAGGGCCACCCTCCCCCGCAGAGGGGGGAGGGACGATCCGTCGAGGCATCATGGTCGCCCCACCCCGCCCGAAGCGGCGTTTCCGACAACCCAGCGTGATCCCCGGCTTCGGGCTCACCTTCGGCTACACGCTGACCTGCCTCGGGCTGGTGGTGCTGCTGCCGCTCGCCGCCCTCGTCGCCAAGGCCTCGGGCCTCGGCCTGTCGGGGATCTGGTACGTCGCCACCGACCCGCGCGTCGCCAGCGCCCTCAAGATCAGCTTCGGCGTGTCGCTGCTCGCCGCGCTTACCGCCTCGGTGTTCGGATTCCTCGTCGCCTGGGTGCTGACCCGCTACCGCTTCCCCGGGCGCAAGCTCGTCGACGCGGTGGTCGACCTGCCCTTCGCCCTGCCGACGGCGGTGGCGGGCATCGCGCTGGCCTCGCTCTACGCGCCGAACGGGCTGGTCGGCGCGCAACTGACGAAACTCGGCATCCAGGCCGCCTACACCCCGGTCGGCATCTTCATCGCCATGGTGTTCATCGGCCTGCCCTTCGCCGTGCGCACCGTCCAGCCGCTGATCGCCGAGATCGACAAGGAGGTCGAGGAGGCCTCCGCGACGCTGGGCGCCACCCGGTGGACGACGCTGACCAGGGTGGTGCTGCCGCCGTTGATCCCGGCGGTGCTCACCGGCTTCGCGCTGGCCTTCGCCCGCGGCGTCGGCGAGTACGGCTCGATCATCTTCATCGCCGGCAACCTGCCTTACGTCTCCGAGATCGCGCCGCTCTTGATCGTCATCAAGCTCTCCGAGTTCGATTACGGGGGCGCCGCGGCGATCGCCACGATCATGCTCGGGATCTCGTTCCTGACCCTGCTCGCGATCAACCTGATCCAGGCCTGGAGCCGCCGGAGGTTCGGTTATGTCTGATCTGAGCCTGACGGCCGCAGCCCCCGTGCAGGAGGATGCCGCCAACGAGGGCCGCCTCGTGCGCGGCCTGCTGATCGGCACCGCGGTGGTGTTCCTGGCGCTGTTCCTGGTGCTGCCGCTGTTCACGGTCTTCGCCCAGGCGTTTGCGCGCGGCGTCGGGGCCTATCTCGAGGCGTTCTCCGAGCCCGACGCCTGGACCGCGATCCGCCTGACGCTGACGGTGGCCGCGATCGCCGTGCCGTTCAACCTCGTCTTCGGGGTCGCCGCCGCCTGGGCGATCGCCAAGTTCGAGTTCACCGGCAAGAGCCTGCTGATCACGCTGATCGACCTGCCGTTCTCGGTCTCGCCGGTGGTCTCGGGCCTGATCTACGTGCTGCTGTTCGGGAGCCAGGGCCTGTTCGGCGGCTGGCTGCAGGCCAACGGCATCCAGATCCTGTTCGCACTGCCCGGCATCGTGCTGGCGACGGTGTTCGTCACCTTCCCGTTCGTGGCGCGCGAGCTGATCCCGCTGATGCAGGAGCAGGGCAACGCCGAGGAGGAGGCGGCGCTGACGCTCGGCGCCACCGGCCTCCACACCTTCCGCACGGTGACGCTGCCCAACATCCGCTGGGGCCTGCTCTACAGCGTCCTGCTCTGCAACGCCCGCGCCATGGGCGAGTTCGGCGCGGTCTCGGTGGTGTCCGGGCATATCCGCGGCCTGACCAACACCATCCCGCTCCACGTGGAGATCCTCTACAATGAGTACAATTTCGTCGCCGCCTTCGCCGTCGCCTCGCTCCTTGCCGGACTCGCCCTTGTCACGCTCGCCCTCAAATCCCTCCTCGAATGGCGCTACGGGGCGGAGCTCGGGTCGCGGGCACGGCATTAACGCGAATTCGACCGCGATCCGCGTCGAGGGCCTGTCGAAGACCTTCGACACGGCGGCCGTCCTGCACGACTTCAACCTCGACGTGCGCGCGGGCGAATTGCTCGGCCTGCTCGGCCCCTCGGGCTCCGGCAAGACCACGCTGCTGCGCATCATCGCCGGGCTCGACACGCCTGATCGCGGTCGCATCCTGTTCGGCGGCGACGACGCGACCTTCCTGCCCGTGCAGCAGCGCGCCGTCGGCTTCGTGTTCCAGCACTACGCCCTGTTCAAGCACATGAGCGTGGCCGACAACATCGCCTACGGCCTGAACGCGCGGAAGCGCTCGGAGCGCCCGCCGGCCGCCGAGATCAAGCGCCGCGTCGGCGAGCTGCTCGACCTGATCCGGCTCTCGGGCTTCGCCGACCGCTATCCCTCGCAGCTCTCGGGCGGCCAGCGCCAGCGCATCGCGCTGGCCCGCGCCCTCGCCGTCGAGCCGCGTGTCCTCCTCTTGGACGAGCCGTTCGGCGCCCTCGACGCCCAGGTGCGAAAAGACCTGCGGCGGTGGCTGCGCGAGATCCACGACCGCACCGGCCAGACCACGATCTTCGTCACCCACGACCAAGACGAGGCGCTGGAGCTCTCCGACCGGGTCGCGGTGCTCGACCGCGGCCGCCTCGAGCAGGTCGGCACCCCCGACGAAGTGCAGGAGAACCCGGCCTCGGCCACCGTGCTGCGTTTCCTCGGCGATGCGATCGAGGTCGAGGCGATCACGGAGGGCGGCCAGGTCCGCGTCGACGGCCGGCCCACCCCGGTCGTCGCGCCGGCCGGCCTGATCGGCCCCGTCAAACTCTTCGTGCGGCCCTGGCAGCTGCAACTGGTGGAGCCCGCCACCGCGCATCTCACCGGCACCGTCCGCTCGTCCTACCGCAGCCAAGGCCGGCAGCGCATCGAGGTCGCCCGCCCCGACGGCGGCCTGCTGATCGTCGAGGATTCCGACGGCGAGCGCTACGCCACCGGCCGCGAGGTCGGCCTGCGGATCAACGGGGGATACGTGTTCGGGTGAGGCGCTTCCGGGCTTGGTCGGCCGGTGATATGTTCGACGAATACCGAATTTGTCGAACGCCAGGGTGACGCGATACCGAAGGCCGCAGCGAACACGGACACAAACGGCCCGATCCCAGGGGGAGCCGTTTCGAGGCGGTGATGGAGGCCGCCGAACGTTCCGGGCTGCTGGCCGACAAGAGCGCGCGCATCAGCAACCGGATCAGCCCGGCCCCGCTCGACCAGGCGAAGCGGCGCACGGGCATCGCGGCGGATACCGACCTCATCGCCTTCGCGCTGGCCAGCGTCGCGCTGGACGACGACTTCGCGACCGTGTTCGAGGCGGTGGGCGGTACGGTGGACCCGGACCTGAAGCTCGGGTTCTGAGGCGGCGGATTTCGATTTCGCGGCGGCCGTCCGCTGGGCGCGCTTCGCGCCGCGCGCCACCCGCGCGCCACCCTCGCGCGTCGGCGCGACGCGGATCTGCCGTTTCTCGATGCGGCTCAGGTGGCCGGGTCTGCCCTGTTGCTCGACACCTGCGTCTCCATCGATCGCCTCCAGGGGCGTGCGCCGGCCGCCGTCGTCCGTGCGATCACGACGCGGCCCGTCAACCACGCGACCGTGGCCATCCAGGAACTGATGCACACGGTCGGCGTCCTGAACCCGGACGACCCGCGGACAGTGGCGGCGGTCTCGGCGATCGGGCGGCAGATCGATGCGATGCGCCCGCATCGGGTCTTCGCTCCGGACGCGGACGTGCTCGGCCGCGCGGCGCTGCTGTCCGGCATCCTCTGCCGGCTACAGGGCTATGCTGCCGACGGCCGCCTGCGCGCGCTGCAGGATTGCGTGCTGTTCCTGCTGGCGCAGAAGCTCGGGCTCACCGTTCTGACCCGCAACATCGCCGACTTCGACGGCCTGCTGCACCTGATCTCGGCCGGCCGCGTGCTGCTCTACCGGACGGCCTAAGGCGGCATCTGGGCTCGCGGCCGGGAGGCTCCCCGGCCTACGCTGCCGTCCCGTCCCGGCGCCGCAGCACCGAGTGCTTGCGGCCGTAGACGTAGTAGATCACGAAGCCGATCGCCATCCACACGACGAGCCGGATCCAGGTGTCGAGCGGCAGGCCCGCCATCAGGAACAGGCAGGACAGGATGCCGAGCAGGGGGACCATCGGCACGTAGGGCACGCGGAACGGGCGGGGCCGCTTCTTGTCCGAGCGCCGCAGGTAGATCACCGAGCCGCAGACCAGGATGAAGGCGGCGAGCGTCCCGATGCTCACCATCTCGCCGAGGATGCCGATCGGCACCAGGGCGGCCACCACCGCCACCACCGAGCCGATCAGGAGCTGGCTGCGATAGGGCGTCTGGTAGGTCGGGTGCACGTGGGCGAACAGGCGCGGCAGCAGGCCGTCGTTGGCCATGGTGTAGAAGATCCGGCTCTGGCCGTAGAGCAGCACCAGGATCACGGTGGTCAGGCCGGTGAGCGCCCCGAGCTTGATCAGCGCCGAGAACCACGCGATCCCGATCACGTCGACGCCCTTGGCGATCGGATCGGGGACGTTGAGATCCTTGTAGGGCACCACGCCGGTGAGCACGGCGGCGACCAGCACGTAGAGCACCGTGCAGATCGCGAGCGAGCCGAGGATGCCGATCGGCATGTCGCGCTGGGGCGACTTCGCCTCCTGCGCGGCGGTGGAGACCGCATCGAACCCGATGAAGGCGAAGAACACCACGCCCGCCCCGCGCAGGACGCCGCTCCAGCCGAAATGGCCGAAATTGCCGTCGTTGTCGGGGATGAACGGGGTCCAGTTCGCCTGCTTGATGTAGCCGTAGCCGAGCACGATGAAGGCGATCACCACGGTCAGCTTCACCGCCACCATGATGTTGTTGAGCCGGGCCGATTCCTTGGTGCCGCGCACCAGCAGCAGCGTCAGCAGCGCGACGATCAGCACCGCCGGCAGGTTCGCGAACGCCGTGGCGTCGGAGCCGTCGGCGAGCTTCACCGCGGTGCCGGGCGCGGCGGTGAAGCGGGCCGGGATCACCAGCCCGACATCCTTGAGCAGGCTGACGACGTAGCCCGACCAGCCGACCGCCACGGTGGCGGCGCCCATGGCGTATTCGAGGATCAGGTCCCAGCCGATGATCCAGGCGAAGAGTTCGCCCAAGGTCGCATAGGTGTAGGTGTAGCTCGATCCCGCCACCGGGATCAGCGCCGCCATCTCGGCGTAGCACAGCCCGACGAAGGCGCAGGCGATGCCGCCGGCCACGAACGACAGCATGATCCCCGGCCCGGCATATTGCGCGGCCGCGGTGCCGGTGAGCACGAAGATGCCCGCGCCGATGACGGCGCCGATGCCCATCGCGATGATCGAGAACAGGCCGAGCGATTTCGAGAGCTGATGCCCGTCGCCCTCACCCCCCGCGATGATGTCCTCGACGGTCTTGCGCGCCGTCAGGCCGGAGGGTTGGTCCTTGGACGCCATGATCTCTCCGATCCACGAAGCGAGATTCAGCACCATGTCGGCCGGTCGAGGACGACGCCAGCCGCCGCGGCGGGCGATCCCCCGGTTTCGGGCCGTCCTCGGCCGAGCGTGGTTCGAACGGAACCGCAAAAATCGCGCCGCGGCGATGGCGCTTGGGTTCGAGATCGGATCGGAAGGATGGGTTCGGACAGATTGGCACCTGGTCGGGGGGGACGGGGGCGCCTGTCCCTACGTGGCCGCATGCTCGACATCCTCGACGTAGGCAAAACCAGGGACTGCCGGCACAAGGAGTGCGATAGAAGGCCAGCCGCGGTGCCACGGGGTGCAGATCGAGGCCGTAACAGGACGTCTTGATGTTCCTCAGCGTATTCGACGTGTTCAAGCTCGGCCTGGGGCCGTCCTCGTCCCACACGATGGGGCCGATGACGGCGGCGGCCGACTTCCTCGACCTTCTGCGGGCCAGTCCGGCGAAAGGCGCGGCTGCCGCAGTGCGCGTGACCCTGTACGGGTCGCTCGCCTTCACGGGGAAGGGCCATGCCACCGACCGCGCGGTGTCGTTCGGCCTGCTCGGCTACCGGCCCGCCGACATCGAGATGGCCGAGGCCGAGCGCCGGCTCGAGGACCTGCGCGTCGACAAGTGCCTCGTCCTGCCGGGGCTTCCGGTTCTCGCCTTCGATCCCGAAAGCGCGGTCGCGTTCGATTTCGGGCCTCCGCTGCCCGGCCACGCGAACGGGCTCGTCGTCACCGCCTGCGACGGGCAGGGCTCGCCGATCCTGTCCGAGACCTACTATTCGATCGGCGGCGGCTTCATCCTCACCGCCGCGCAACGCGACGTCGTCCTGCCGCCATCTTCCGACGCCGCGGACCCGCGGCTCTGGCCCTACCCGTTCGAATCGGCGGCCGCGATGCTGCGCATGGCGCGGGACAGCGGCCTGTCCATCGCCGCCATGAAGCGCGCGAACGAGGCCGTCAGCCATTCGGAAGCCGAGATCGACGCGGGGCTCGCGCGCATCTGGACTACGATGGACGGTTGTATCGAGCGCGGGCTGTCGCGGGACGGCGAGTTGCCCGGGGGTCTTCGCGTCCGACGCCGGGCCAAGCGCATCCGGGACCAGCTGCTTGCCGAACAGGGCTCGAACCGGGAGCAGCCGCACAGCGTCACGGAATGGTTGGGCGTCTACGCCATGGCGGTCAACGAGGAGAACGCGGCCGGCGGCAAGGTGGTGACGGCGCCGACGAACGGGGCCGCAGGCGTCGTCCCCGCCGTGATCCGGTACTACCTGGACCGGTGCGTCGGCGCCGACCCGGCCCGCGTTCAGGACTTCCTTCTGACGGCCGCCGCCATCGGCGGATTGATCAAGCACAACGCCTCGATCTCGGGCGCGGAGGCCGGCTGCCAGGGGGAGGTCGGCTCCGCCAGCGCGATGGCGGCGGCCGGCCTGTGC
>NZ_VRUX01000143.1:0-8878 GCF_008039885.1 Methylobacterium sp. WL103 | reverse complement strand
GGCGCCGACCCGGAAGCGGTCCGGGTGCTGGGCCACCAAGTCGGTGGTCGAGCGGCCGATCGAGCCCGTGGCGCCCAGGATGGTGACGGTGTGGGTCACGGCGTAAAACTCCGTCAGGCCGCGAGGCGGCGCAGGATCAGGTACAGGCCGGCCAGCAGCGCGACGGCGAAGAACCCGTCGAGCCGGTCCATCACCCCGCCATGGCCGGGGATCGACGCGCCGGAATCCTTCACGCCGTAACGGCGCTTCAGGCCCGATTCGACGAGGTCGCCGCCCTGGCTCAGGACGGAGGCGACGGCGCTGGCGAGCCCGACCCAGACCAGCGAGGTCGCGGCGAGCGGGCTCCAGCCCTGGGCCCGGGCGAGCATGACGACGCCGATCCCGGCGGCGACCGCCCCGGCGAGGCCGCCGAGCGCGCCGGACCAAGTCTTCTTCGGCGACACCCGCGGCATCAGCTTCGGGCCGCCGAGCGTCCGGCCGGTGAAGTAGGCGACGACGTCGGTCGACCAGACCACGGCGAACATCCAGGCCGGCCCGAGGATGCCGATCGTCGGCGCATCGCGCAGGGCCACCGGCACCAGGGCGATCACGGCGCCGCCGGACAGCGCACCGAGCGCCCGCAGGCGTCCAGCATTCCCCTGCGCCAGGACGAGGCAGAGCACGGCGCCGAGCACCAGGATGGCCGGCACTGCGTAGCGCGGCGCGTCGCCCTCGAAGCAGGCGGCTGCCAGGATCAGCGTGCCGGCGACGACGGCGAGGAGCGCGCGGCGCGGCACCGTGCGGCTCATGCCGATCCACTCGGCGGCCCCGACGATGCCGGCCACGAGCCAGATCGCGGCGAACGCCCAGCCGCCGAGCACCAGGGCGGCCACGACGATCGCCGCCAGCACCAGCCCCGAGACGACGCGAAGGCCGAACTCACGGTTCGCGAAAGGGTTCTTCAGGGCGCCAGCGGTGGCGTCGGGGACGGCCATCAGCGGATCTCCGGCCCTCGAAACCGCGCGAGGGCAAGATGCGCAAAATGCTTCTCGTCCACGCCGCCCAACTCCGTCACATCGTCGTTTTGGACGCGATCGATCCCGGCGCCACACATCTCGGAAGCAGTCACGGGTTCGTTCTCCACTTGGGAGAGGGAGCCGCAAGCCGCCTCACACCTGCATGATTTCCTTTTCCTTGGACGCCAGCACCCCGTCGACCTCGCCGATGTACTGGTCGGTGACCTTCTGCACTTCGGTGGCCTGGCGCTTCTCGTCGTCCTCGGAGATGGCGCTGTCCTTAAGCAGCTTCTTGAGGTGGTCGAGCCCGTCGCGGCGCACGTGGCGGACCGCGACGCGGGCCTCCTCGGTATACTTGTGCGCGACCTTGACCATTTCCTTGCGGCGTTGCTCGTTCATCTCGGGGATGCGCAGGCGAATGGTCTGGCCTTCCGTCTGCGGATTGAGGCCGAGGTCGGATTCGCGGATCGCCTTCTCCACCGCCGTGACCATGCCGCGGTCCCAGACCGAGATCGAGAGCAGGCGCGGCTCGGGCACGCTGACGGTGGCGACCTGCGCCATCGGCATCGAGGCGCCGTAGGCGTCGACCTGGATCGGGTCGAGGATGCTGGGGGTCGCGCGGCCGGTGCGCAGCGATCCGAGGTCCTTGGAGAGCGATGCGACGGCGCCCTGCATGCGGCGCTTGATGTCGGACAGGTCGAAGGGGGTTGGTGTAGCCATGCGGGCGGTATTCCGACGCGAAGATCAGGAGTGAGATGGGCCTTGGGGCCGTTCGGGCGTTTCCATGGACCAAAATCCGACTCGCCGCAAATGGCGTCCGTCCGGATCGGGACTGCGATCGGAGCCTCTCGGCTCGGCAGCGCGCGCGGGTTCTCAAGCGCCCCGACGGGCCGGGTCTTTCGGCACGATCGGCCCAGCCCCGGACTTCTGGACGAAATGGCCGCCGTCGAGATGCGCGAAGGCACGCAGGAGTTTGATGGCGCTCTGGACCGGCATGTCGCTCGGGTCGAGCTTCGGGGTCGCGCCGTAATCCATGTAGATCGCGTCGAGGGCGTCGGAATGGCCGGCGAAGCCCACCATCCAACCCTCGAAGTCGCGCTGCTCGATGGGACGGCTCGACATGAGCACCATGCCGCTGTGGCGGTTGTCTGCGGCGAGCTTCCAAAGCTGTTCCGAGATCGCCGCCCGTTCCCCCTCCATCGCCTGAAGGAAGAAGTGATCGTTGAAGACCAGGGCCCCGGTCAGCCCGGACACGCGATCGTAGCGGTTGCAGGCGGTCAGGATGTCCTTGACCATCTCGCGCATGGAGCCACCGGCCAGTCTGATCTGATTTCGACTGAAGAACACGATTTGCGAAAGCGGCATTCGACGGGTCCGTCGTTTCCGCGCAAAGCTTATCCCGCGCGACGCGCCGGAATTAAAACCCTTCAATCCTCACCAAACCGTCACGACGAACTTCGCCCGCTGGTTGTTTTTCGCGGGCGTGCCCGAGCCGACCCGCGGGTGCCGTCTCAAGGCACGACCAGGGTGGAGGGCGCCTGCCCCGTCAGGATCGCGGTGATCGAGGACGGCGGGTGCACCGAGCCGACGACGATCGACAGCCGGCTCTCGCGGGCGAGGGCGAAGGCCGCCGTATCCATGATCTTGAGGTCACGACTGATCGCCTCGTCGTGGGTGATGCGGTCGTAGCGGGTCGCGTCGGGGTGGGTCTTGGGGTCGGCCGAGTAGACGCCGTCCACCTGCGTCGCCTTCAGAACCGCGTCGCAGCGCAGTTCCGCGGCACGGAGCACGGCGGCCGTGTCGGTGGTGAAGAACGGGTTGCCGGTGCCGCCGGCGAGCACCACCACCTGGCCCTTGTCGAGGTGGTGCAAAGCCGGCTGGCGCGCGTAGGTCTCGCAGATCGTCGGCATCGACACCGCCGACATCGTGCGGGCGGGCACGCCGGCCGCGTTCAGCGCTGTCTCAAGCGCCAGCGAATTCATCACCGTCGCCATCATGCCGAGCGAATCGCCGGTGGCTCGATCGATGAAGCCCGCCTGCGAAATCCGCGCGCCGCGGATCATGTTTCCACCGCCCACCACCAGCGCGACCTCGATCCCGGCTTCGATGGCTCGGGCGATGTCCTCGGCGAGCCCCGCCAGCGTCGGCGGATGGAGCCAGTACCCGTCCGGGGCGGCCAGCGCCTCGCCGGAGAGTTTGACCAGCACGCGGCGAAACGGCGTCGTCTCCGGCATCGTCCACCTCATAGGGTCCGGCGACGCGGCCGCACCTGATCCAGAACCGAGGGGCTTCTACGTCACCCCGCCCCGGACCGTCGAGGGCTCGGAGACCCGGTCAGCGAACCGCTTCCGAAAAATCGGCGGCCGACCACGAGGATGAACTTGCCAGAAGTACGGAAATTCCGCACTCATCATCGGATGGACGAGCCGTTCGATCCCGGCAAGGACGCGATCAACCGCGAGCGGCACGGCCTGTCGCTCGCATTCGGCGACAGGATCATGCCGGACGAAGCCCACCTGATCATTCCCTCTGTCCGCCCGCAGGACGGGGAGGAACACTTCAAGGCTGTGGGGTCGGTCGAGGGCAAACTACACACGGCCGTGTTCACGTGGCGGAACGGGCGACCGCAGTTCATCTCGGTCAGAAGGAGCAACGCCGGTGAAGGACGAGCCTACCATTCTGGCCTCTGAGACCAGCGACCCGGAGGATTTCGACGTCTCGGCCACGACTTTGGATCGGGCGCAGAAGGCTCGGCTGATCCGCATGGCGCGCACGAGCCTCGGATTGTCGCAAGGCGAATTCGCTCTGCGCTTTCGGGTGTCGCTCGGAACCTTGCGCGATTGGGAGCAGGCGCGGACCACGGCACCCGATTTCGCGGTCCCCTACGTCCGCGTCATCGCCCGGCATCCGGACATGGTCGCCGCCGCCATCGCCTGAGGCGAACGCCGGCAGCCACGCCGTTCGACGGTACGACGCAAAAAGCCCCGGCCTTGCGGCCGGGGCTTCCCAAAACAATCGTGCTGCGGCTCAGCGCGACATGGCGGCGACTTCGCTCGCGAAGTCGGGGCCCTCTTCCTTCTCGATGCCGTCGCCGAGCGCGTAGCGCACGAAGCCGGTGAGCGCGACCGGGGCGCCGGCCTTGCCGGCGGCCTCCTTGATCACCTGGCTGATCGTCTTCGAGCCGTCGTGCACGAAGGGCTGCTCCAGGAGGGTGACCTCCTTGTAGTAGCTCTTGAGGCCGCTCTCGACGATCTTGGCCATCACGTGGTCGGGCTTGCCGGCGTTCTTCTCGCGCAGGATGTTCGACTCGCGCTCCAGCGTGGCGGCGTCGACGCCGGAGGCGTCGAGCGCAACCGGGTTGGTGGCGGCGACGTGCATGGCGATCTGGCGGCCCAGCGTCGAGAGGTACTCGACGTCACCCTCGGACTCGAGCGCGACCAGCACGCCGATCTTGCCGAGGCCCTCGGAGATCTGGCCGTGGACGTAGCTCGCGATCACGCCCTTGCTCACGTCGAGCTTGGCGACGCGGCGCAGGTTCATGTTCTCGCCGATGGTGGCGATGAGGTTCTGCAGCTTCTCCGAGACGGTCTCGCTGCCGCCGGGGAAGTGGGCGGCCTGCAAGCTGTCGAGGGTGCCGTCGGAGTCGAGCGCCATCTTGGCGGCCTCGCGGGCGAAGGCCTGGAAGGCGTCGTTGCGGGCGACGAAGTCGGTCTCGGAGTTGACCTCGACGATCGCGGCGTGGTGGCCGGCGGACTCGACGGCGACGAGACCTTCCGCGGCGACGCGGCCGGCCTTCTTGGCGGCCTTGGCGAGACCCTTGGTGCGCAGCCAGTCGACGGCGGCCTCGAGGTCGCCCTGCGTCTCGTTGAGCGCGCCCTTGCAGTCCATCATGCCCGCGCCGGTCTTCTCGCGGAGTTCCTTCACCATCGCGGCGGTGATGTTGGCCATGGCCGGTCCTTTCGTATCGTTCAGATGAGAGGAGCCCGACGTTCAGGGGTGAACGCCGGGCCCGAATGTGATGGTGCGGATCACGGCGCCCCGGACGGGGCCGCCGCGATCCAGCGGGCGATCAGGCGGCGGCCTGGGCCTCGACGAAGCCGCGAGCCTGGGCGACCCAGCCGTCACGGCTGAAGCGGTCGTTGAGCTTCAGGTCGGCGTCGACCTTGGCGACGTCCTCGGGGCTCATCGCCGCGATCTGCCAGTAATGGTAGATGCCGCCTTCGTTGAGCTTCTGCACGATCTGCGGGCCGGCGCCGTGGAGCTTGGACAGGTCGTCCGGCGCGCCGCGAGGGGCAGCGAGCAGCTCGAAGTGCTCGGTGGTCTCGGCGAGCATCGCCACGTCGGCCGGGTCGAGGGCGCCCGACTCCACCGAGACGGCGGCAACCTCCTCGCCGGGAAGCTCCTCGGCCATCGGCTCCTCGGAGGCGCCGAGGTCGACGCCCGACGTGCCCTGGCCGCGGGAGATGCCGTCGATGGCGGCGCGGGCGATCAGGTCGCAGTAGAGCGCGATGGCGCGGCCGGCGTCGTCGTTGGCCGGGACCACGTAGGTGATGCCGTCCGGGTTGCAGTTGGTGTCGACGATGGCGGCAACCGGGATCCCGAGGCGCTGGGCCTCCTTGATCGCGAGCTGCTCCTTGTTGGTGTCGATCACGAACAGCAGGTCGGGCACGCCGCCCATGTCCTTGATGCCGCCGAGCGCCTTCTCGAGCTTGTCCTTCTCACGGGACAGCATCAGGCGCTCCTTCTTGGTGAGGCCCGGGCCGCCGGTGTCCAGGGTCTCGTCGACCTTGCGCAGGCGCGAGATCGAACCGGAGATGGTCTTCCAGTTGGTCAGCATGCCGCCGAGCCAGCGGGAGTTGACGTAGTACTGGGCCGAACGCTTGGCGGCCTCGGCGATCGTGTCGGCCGCCTGGCGCTTGGTGCCGACGAACAGCACGCGGCCGCCCTTGGCGACCGTGTCGCTCACCGCCTGCAGCGCGGTGTGCAGGGCCGGCACCGTCTGGGCGAGGTCGATGATGTGGATGTTGTTGCGGGTACCGAAGATGTAGGGCTGCATCTTCGGGTTCCAGCGGTGCGACTGGTGCCCGAAGTGGGCGCCGGCCTCGAGGAGCTGGCGCATGGTGAAATCGACGGCCATGAGTGTTCGCTTTCTTTCCGGTTGATGCCGCCGCGGAGGTAGCGACCGGCCGACGGATCGGCCGATCACCGGAAACGCCCCATTCAGGCATGGGGCCGGCTCCGCGTGTGGAATGGGCGGGGCCTTAGCAGAGGATCGCCGCCGGGGCAACGGTGTCGCCGGGCTCCGACCGGTGCGAGGGAGGACCGTCCTGCTCCGCCGCCACGGGGACGGGGCCGGGAAGCGCGCGGTTGCGGCCGGCCCGCTTGGCGGCATAGAGTGCGGTGTCCGCGGCGGCGACGAGGTCGCTCAGCGCGATGCCCGGCACGAGGCCGCCGGCTACGCCCAGGCTGGCGGTGACCACGCGGCCGGCCCCGAGCGCCGGGTGCGGGATCGCGGTCGCCTCGATGGCCGCCCTCACCGCCTCCGCCAGCCGCATGCCGTCGGCCAGCTCCATGCCCTGCACCAGGATCAGGATCTCCTCGCCGCCGAATCGGAAGGTCACCCCGCCGCGCCGGGCGGCGACCGCAGCGACGCCGGCGCTCACCCGGCGCAGGCAGTCGTCGCCCTCGACATGGCCGCGGCTGTCGTTGAAGGCCTTGAAGTGGTCGATGTCGAGCAGGATCGCCAGGACGGTGCGTGCCGGCGGCGATGGGGCCACGGCGTCGAAGTATTCGGCCAGGTACCGCCGGTTGAAGAGGCCGGTCAGCGCGTCCGTCCGCGCAGCGCGCGTGATCTGCTCGCGAAGCAGGGTGGCATGGAGCCCGAAGAGGAAACTCCTGCGCTCGTGGTATTCGATGATGTAGGCCGCGATCGAGAGGTGGATTAAGCAGGTCGAGTAGAACATGACGATCGCCATGGAGTTGGCGACGTCGAACATCCTCCACCAAAATATCACACTGAAATGGATGGCGATACTCGATACGAGCGCGATGAGCGCGTATCGAAAGCGGTTCTGCTGGACCACCGCTACGAACATCATGATGAGAACGTTCGTGTACTGATAATTGAGCTTGAAGACGCTGTCGCTCTGCGCCAGGACAAGCGTCGGCAACAGCAGGGAGAGCAGGCCGCAGACCACCGAGCTGCCTTCCATCCGAAACCGGGTCGGGTGCCGGCGTGCGATCCACAGCATTCCGAGCGCGAACGGCGTGAAGATCCCGATCCGGGCGACGACCATCATCGCGAAGACGTCGGGCAGGAGGATCTGGTCCAGCACGAGGAACAGGTCGTAGACCAGCACCCCGACGAGGGTCGTGATCGTCATGACGCGGGCGCGGGCCTCCCGGCCGTTCCGCTCGAACAACGTCTCGATCGGCCGCGCGAAGGCGAGGCGGCGGCTTCCCGCCGCGATTTCACGCTCGACGATGTCCGGCTGTAAGCCCTCGCCGATATCGTAGGATTGCATCGACGCGTACCTCGGCCTCTCGGCGACCACCTTAGGTCTAGATACCTTTCGAAGCGTTTTCATCGTCGATCGACGCCGTCGCATCGTCGGCGCCTGCGACAAGATGGACCACGCATCCGCAGGCGGGCGCGGGGGACCGACCGCCGGGCTTACTCCGCCGCCGCGAAGACCACTGCGATCGCGAGCGAATCCATCACCCGATACGCCCCCGCCGGCAGGTCGGCCGGCAGGTCGAGCCCGCCGACGCGGTCGCGGTGGAGGGCCGTGACGTGGTTGCTCATCGCCGCGAACATGCGGCGGACCTGATGGTAGCGGCCCTCGTGCAGGGTCACGGTGGCGTGGGTCGCGTCGTCGGCGGAGAATCCCACGGGGAGGAGCGGCTTGTCGTCGTCCTCCAGCGTCAGGGTGCCGGCGGCGAGGATCGCGCCTTCGTCGCCCCGGAGCGGGCGATCCAGCGTGACGCGGTAGCGCTTGGCGACATTGGCCTTGGGCGCGATGATCCGGTGCAGCAGCGCGCCGTCGTCGGTCAGGAGCAGCAGGCCGGAGGTTTCCTTGTCGAGGCGGCCGACGGTGGACAGCGCCGGGTCGCGGCGGCGCCAGCGCTCGGGCAGCAGCCCGTAGACCAGCGGGCCGGCCTCCTTGTGCGAACAGGTCACGCCCAGCGGCTTGTGCAGCATCAGCGCGAGGCCGGGCGGCGGGTCGATGCCTTCGCCGTCGACGGTCAGGCGTGCGGGCAGATCCGGGGTCACGGCGATGCGGGCGCCCGCGTCGTCGAGGGACGCGCCGTCGAGGACGATGCGGCCGGCCCGCGCCAAGCCCGCGATCTCGCGGCGCGAGCCGTAGCCGAGGTTGGCCAGCAGCTTGTCGAGCCGGGCGGTCGGGACCTTGCTCATCGAAGCCCCCGACTCAGACGAATCCGACTCACTTGCGCGCCTCGAACACCTTGTAGCCGTGGGCCGACGCCTTCACCGTCACCGCCTTGAAGGCCTCGGCGAGCACGCGCTCGTAGGGCAGGTGCGCGTTGGCCGTCAGCCACAGGCTGCCGCCGGGGCGAAGCGCCTCCGCGGCGCGGCGGATGAAGACCTGGCCGAGCTTCTGGTCCTCGGTGCCGCCATCGTGGAAAGGCGGGTTCGTCACCACGAAGTCGAGGCGCGTCAGGCCCAGGTCGGCGGCGCGGATGTCGGCCCAGCGGATACTGCTACGCGGGTCGCCGACGTTGCGGCGTGCCATCTCGACGGCGCGGCGGTCGACGTCGACCAACGTCAGCGCGGTGACGGCGGGTGAGGCCAGCACCGCGCGCGCCAGGATGCCGAGGCCGCAGCCGAGGTCGGCGCCGGCGCCCTTCAGCGCGGGCAGCGT